>NZ_JBMDKF010000011.1:0-176569 GCF_057809575.1 Azospirillum sp. FG154
GATCCCCGCCTGCGCGGGGATGACGGAAAATCCGTTTTATTTCAATTGGTTGCAGCAAGAAAAAGATGTGTGCATCCAGTAGCCCCCCCGGGGAGAGGGCCGGGGTGAGGGGGAGGCGGCGCGGGACGTTTTCGGCTGCGCCGAACCCCCTCATCCTAACCTTCTCCCCAGGGGGGAGAAGGGATTCCATCAACGGGGAAGACAAGCAGCATGAGTCCCATCATTGAGCGTGTGGCGTCCTTCGACTATGTGGTGTTCGGCGCGACCGGCGATCTGTCGCTGCGCAAGCTGCTGCCCGCGCTGTACGAACGCGACCGCGACGGCCAATTGCCCGACGACGGGCGGATCATCGGCGTCTCGCGCTCCGCCCTCAGCGGGGCGGAGTTCCGGGCGCAGGCGGCGGACGCGCTGGCCCGGCACGCCGCCCCGCTGGATCCCAATGCGACCGACCGCTTCCTCGCCCGGCTCGACCATGTCACCGCCGACGCGCAGGGGGCGGAGGGCTGGGACGCGCTGGCCGCGCTGTTGGAGGGGCCGATGGATGGTGGGGGGGCCGACAAGGTGCGGGTGTTCTACCTCGCCACCCACCCCGATCTGTTCGGGCCGATCTGCCAACGGCTGGAGCGAGCCGGGTTGACGACGGCGCGCTCGCGCGTGGTTTTGGAGAAGCCGATTGGGCGCGATCTGGCCTCGGCCCGGCGGATCAACGACGAGGTTGGCGCGGTCTTCGCCGAAGGGCAGATTTTCCGCATCGACCATTATCTGGGCAAGGAAACCGTCCAGAATCTGTTGGCCCTGCGCTTCGCCAACGCCCTGTTCGAGCCGTTGTGGAACAGCGGCGGCATCGACCATGTGCAGATCACCGTCGCGGAATCGCTGGGGATTGAGCGGCGCGGCGGCTATTACGACCATTCCGGCGCGTTGCGCGACATGGTGCAGAATCACCTGCTGCAATTGCTGTGTCTGGTGGCGATGGAGGCCCCGGCCTCGCTGGAGCGCGAGGCGGTGCGCGACGAAAAGCTGAAGGTTCTGCGGGCGCTGGCCCCGCTGACCGGGGCCGACGCCCTGACCCACAGCGTGCGCGGCCAATACCGCGCCGGGGCCATCGACGGCGAGCCGGTGGCGGGCTATCTCGACGAGGAGGGGGTGGCCGCCGACAGCGCCACCGAAACCTTCGTCAGCCTGAAGGCCGACGTGCGCAACTGGCGCTGGGCGGGCGTGCCCTTTTACCTGCGCACCGGCAAACGGCTGCCGCAACGGGTGTCGGAAATCGTCATCCAGTTCCGCCCGGTGCCGCACAGCATCTTCGGGGCCGCCGCCGGGGCGACCCTGCCCAACCGGCTGGTGGTGCGCCTGCAACCCGACGAGCACATCCGTTTGCGCCTGATGACCAAGGAGCCGGGACCGGGGGGCTTGCGCCTACGCGCCGCCGCGCTCAATCTCAGCTTCGCCGAAACCTTCAAGCGGCGGGTTCCCGACGCCTATGAAAGACTGCTGATGGACGTGGTGCGCGGCAACCCAACCCTGTTCATGCGCCGCGACGAGGTGGAAGGCGCCTGGGAATGGGCCGAAGGGCTGTTGGGCGCGTGGCGCGACAGCGGCGAGCGGCCCAAGCCCTACACCGCCGGAACCTGGGGGCCGTCCGCCGCCATCGCCATGATCGAACGCGACGGGCGGACGTGGCACGAGGACGAGTCCGCCGCAAAAGACGCCGATCCTGTTGTTTTGGGAGCCGCCGCATGACCGCCCCTTTGTGTGTGTTCCCCGACGCCGCCACGCTGGCCGAAACCCTGGCCGACGAGGCGGAAGCCCTGCTGACCGACGCCATCGCCACGCGCGGGGCCGCCAGTCTGGCGCTGCCCGGCGGGCGGACGCCCTCGCCCTTTCTGATCGCGCTGGGCAAACGGGCGGTGGAGTGGAGCAAGGTGACGGCGACGTTGGTTGATGACCGTTGGTTGCCGCCCGACAGCCCGGACAGCAACGCCGCCATCCTGCGCGCCACGCTGTTGGCGGCGGCCCCGGCCATCCGCTTCGTCCCGCTGTTCAACGGCGCGCCGACGCCGGAAGCGGGGGAGGCCGCCTGCGCGACCGCCCTGCGGGCGTTGGCCTCGCCCTTCGATCTGGTGGTGACGGGCATGGGGGAGGATGGCCACGTGGCCTCGCTGTTTCCCGACGCGCCGGACTTGGCGAGCGCGTTGGACGGCCCGTCGCCCTGCCGGGCGTTGCGCTCCCCCAGCGCTCCGCACCCGCGCCTGTCGTTGACCCTGCCGCGCCTGCTCGATTCCCGGCGGATCGTTGTCCTCATCACCGGCGCGGCCAAACGCGCGGTGCTGGAGCGCGCGCAAGAGGATGGGCCGGTCGCGGAACTGCCGGTGCGCGGCATCCTGCGTCAGACGCGAACGCCCGCCGCCGTCTTCTGGTCGCCCGCCTGATTGTCCCTCTCCCGTTTCGGGAGAGGGAAGGGGCCTGCCGCGCAGCGGCGGGAAGGGTGAGGGGTTCGCGGATGGGCGACGCCGCCTGATTCTCGCTTCACCCCTCACCCGGCCCTGCGGGCCACCCTCTCCCGAAACGGGCTACGGCATTCACACATCTTTTTCTTGCTGCAATCAATTGAAATGAAATGGATTTTCCGTCATCCCCGCGCAGGCGGGGATCCAGAGTTCGCCAGACGAACCCTATGGGTAAGTCTGGATTCCCGCCTTCGCGGGAATGACGGAGAAAAGTTCTTTTTCTTCCAATGAGTTGCCTAAACCGAAGATGTGTGAATGCCGTAGCCCGAAACGGGAGAGGGACAGAACGCCGCCCACCACCAACACCAACATCACACCACCGAGATCCGCATGACCGACACCGCATGGCCGGCGCTTGTCGCCGACATCGGCGGGACCAACGCGCGCTTCGCCCTGGTCGCCGAACCGGGGGCCGCGCCGACCGCCGTCCACAGCCTGCCCGCCGCCGATTACCCGAATCTGCCCGACGCCGTCGCCGCTTATCTGGAGCGCGTCGGGGTCCGTCCGCGCGCCGCCTGCGTCGCCGTGGCCGGGCCGACGGTGGGCGACCGCATCGTTCTGTCCAATCGCAACTGGGATTTTTCCGTCCGCGCCGTGGCCGTGCGCTTCGGCTTCGCCCCGTTGTTGCTCATCAACGATTGCGAGGCGCTGGCGCTGGCCCTGCCGCGTCTGGGTCCGGCGGAGGTGACGCGGCTGGGCGCTGGCGATTCCGTCGGCGAGCCGGGCCGCCCGCTCGCCTTGATCGCCCCCGGCACCGGACTTGGCATGTCGGGGGCGCTGCCGACGGCGCATGGTTGGATCGCCCTGTCCGCCGAGGGCGGGCACGCCGATCTGGCCCCGGTCGATGATCTTGAGATCGAGGCGCTGCGCCGCGTGCGCGGCGAACGGGGGCGGGTGTCGTTGGAAAGCGTGCTCTGCGGCTCCGGGCTGGAGCGGCTGCACCGGGCCATCGCCGCCGTGCAGGGCCTGCCGACCGACGCCTTGCCCGCCGCCGACATCACCCGGCGGGCGGTGAGCGGCGGGGAGGGGAGTTTGGATCGGCTGTGCGCCCGCACGCTGACCACCTATTGCGCCCTGTTGGGCGGGGCGGCGGGCAATCTGGCGCTGAGTTTGGGCGCGCGCGGCGGGGTCTATGTCGGCGGTGGAATCGCCCCGCGCTTCGCCGCCTTTCTCGCCGCCAGCCCGTTCCGCGCCCGGTTCGAGGCGAAGGGACGGATGGCCGACTACTTGCGGCCCGTGCCAAGCTGGCTCATTCTGGCCGAGACTCCGGCCTTGAGCGGCGCCGCCGCCCATCTGGAGACCGTTCACCGGACCCATCACGCGGGCGCCTGACCCGCGACGGCGACAAACATGGCTTATCGAGGAAACGCGCCTATGACCTCCACCACGCTGTCCGTCGGGCTTCTCGGCTTCGGCCTCGCCGGGTCGGTCTTTCACGCGCCGTTGATCCAGTGCGAGCCGCGCTTGCGGTTGGCCGCCGTCGCCAGTTCGCGGGTGGACGACATCCGCCGCGCCGCGCCGGAGGCGGTGGCGGTGTCCAGCCCCGCCGCCATTCTCGACGACCCGTCCATCGACGTCGTGGTGATCGCCACCCCCAACACCAGCCACGCGGTCCTCGCCCGCGCCGCGCTGCTGGCGGGCAAGCATGTCGTGGTGGACAAACCGATGGCGACCTCGGCGCGGGAGGCCGATCAACTGATCGAGCTGGCCCACCGGCAAGACCGCCTGTTGACGGTGTTTCACAACCGGCGTTGGGACGGCGATTTCCTGACCCTGCGCGATTGCGTGGACAGCGGCGCGTTGGGCGAGATTTATCATTACGAGGCGCATTTCGACCGATTCCGCCCGGCGATCAAAGCGGGCTGGCGGGAAAAGCCCCTGCCGGGATCGGGCGTGCTGTTCGATCTGGGGGCGCATCTGATCGACCAGGCGCTGACCCTGTTCGGCATGCCGCACACCGTCACCGCCGACGTCGGCCCCCAGCGCCGCGCGGCGGAGGTGGACGACTGGTTCCACCTGATTTTGAATTACGGGCGGATGCGGGCGATTTTGCACGCCGGGACGGTGGTCTGCCATCCCGGGCCGCGCTTCCAGATCCACGGCGACGCGGGCAGCTTCCTGAAATCCGGCATGGACGGGCAGGAGGCCGCCTTGCGCGCCGGTCGCCGCCCCAGCGGCGGCGATTGGGGGCTGGACGAGCCGGACCTGTACGGGCGGCTGTACGAGGCCGATGGCGGCGAACGGGTGGTGGAAACCCGTCCTGGCGACTATCCGGCCTTTTACCGGGGCGTCGCCGCCGCCATCCTGGACGGCGAGGCCCCGCCGGTGACGGCGGAATCGGCGCGCCACGTCATGGCGGTGCTGGAAGCCTGCGCCCGCAGTTCGGCGGAACGGCGAACCGTGGCGTTGCCGTAAACGCAGGGGGTTTTGGCAGGGCAACGAACTCAGGTTAACAATGATTAAGAAAATGAGATTTGACACGGATAAACACGGATGCCGACTGCGTCGGCCCACGGATAAACACGGATAGTGTGAAATATTTTATCCGTGTTCATCCGTGGATATCCGTGTTCATCCGTGTTTCAAGGCTATCTTCTCGGTTAGTAACGTTACGTTAACCTGAGTTCGTTGCCCTGGGGCTTTGGGTCAGCCTTTGACCAGGGAGCAGCCGCCGTCGGCCAGCGGACGCCACGCCTGTTCGGGCGGGATGGTTCCGGTGACGGCGAAGTAATCCCAGCCGCCGCGCGAGTCCTTTTCCGCCTTGGTCGTCAGCAGATAGAGCGGGTGCAACTTGCGGCCATCGGCGCGCACGCCGCCTTGTCCGAACAGCGGGTCGTCGGTCGGAATCGCCTTCATCGCCGCCACCACGGCCCGCCCGTCGGCGGCGCTTTTCAGCGACTCCACCGCCTTCAAATAATGCAGAACCGCCGAATAGACGCCCGCCTGCATGTCGTTCGGCACGTTGCCGCGCGGGTGGCGGGCGGCGAAACGCTTGGCGAAGGCGCGGCTGCCGTCGTCGCGGTCCCAGTAATAGGCGCTGACCACCGAAACGCCCTGGCTGGCCGCCAACCCGACGGCGGGCATGCCCACAATGTTGAGGATTAAGGCGGCGACGCGCTGCTTGCCGCCAATGCCGAACTCCGCCGCCTGCTTCAGCGCGTTGACGGTGTCGCCGCCTGCGTTTGCCAAGGCGATCACGTCCGCCCCCGACGCCTGCGCCTGCAACAGGAAAGACGAGAAGTCGGAGGTTCCCAACGGGTGGCGGGCGGATCCCAGCACCGTTCCCCCGGCGGCGACCACCGCGTCGGCGGCGTTTTTCTCCAGATCCTTGCCGAAGGCGTAATCGGCGGTGATGAAGTACCAGCGCTTGCCGCCCTGCGCGGTCAAAATCTGGCCCATGCTGTGGCCTTGCGCCCAGGTGTCATAGGTCCAATGGACGCTGTTGGGCGTGCAGGATTTCCCCGTCAGGTCGGAGGTTCCCGCCCCCGACGCGATGAAGACGCGGTTCTGATCCCGCGCCAGCCCGGCGACGGCCAGCGCGATGGCGGAGTTCGGGACATCGACGATGGCGTCCACCCCGTCCTGCTCGAACCAGCGCCGGGCGATGGCGGCGCCGACGTCGGTCTTGTTCTGGTGATCCGCCGCGACGACCTCCACCGGAACGCCCAGCCGGTCGCCGAAATCCTCCACCGCCATGCGGGCGGCGATCACCGACCCCGGCCCCTGATCGTCGGCGTAAATGCCCGACATGTCGTTCAGAACGCCGATGCGCACGGGCTTGCCCTGCGCCTGGACCAGCCCGGGGAACAATCCCGCCGCGAGCAGAACGGCAAGACAGGCGGCTTTCGTCTTCATGGCTCCATCCCTCCCTGAATGTCGGTCGGGCGGCGCTCCGCCCCCGTCCTTTTTGGGCCAGACGCGCAAGGTCGGGCGCGCTCTGACCGCCTGACAGATTGGTATGCAATATAACAGTAATGTCAATTCGTCATTTAGACAGAATATCGGTTGTCCAAATGACAAAGGGGGCGGCGCGTCGGGCGCGCGTCACGCCGCCGGAACCTGTTCCGGGCAATCGACGCGCAGGTGACGCTCGCCAAAGGGCGCGTCAACCAGGGCGCAGTGATGGGGCGTGTCGGGATCCGGGTGGACGTTGGCGCGGAAATGGCGACAGGTGACGCACAGGCGTTGCGCCGGAATGTCCTGATGGCGTTGCAGGGCGCGGATGGTCCCAATCAGTCCGGTCAACAGGGCGGTTTGCTCGTGGTCCGGCAGGCTGGCGACGGCGCGGGTGAGGAAATCGGGCCAGCCCGCGATCACGGCGGCGGCGTTGGCGCCGCGTTCGGTCAGGCGCAGCGCCACCGCGCGGCGGTCGCCCTCGGCGGTCTCCTTGCTCGCCAAATCTTTGCGGACCAGGGCGGCGACGGCGTCGCTGGCGGTTGGGCGACTGACCTGCAAACGCTCCGCCACCGCGCTCACCCCCATGGGCGCGTCGCCGGAACGGGCCAGCAGGGTGAGAATGTCGGCCTGCGTCGGCGTCAGCCCCAGCGCTTCCCCCTCCTGCCAGGACCGGCTTTTCAAGGCCGCGCTGACGCGGGCCAAGGCGTCGGCGACCCGTTGGGCCACGGGGGTGCTAAGAGTGTCGAAGGGGGTGTGCATGGCGCGCCCAAAGAAATAAGGACAACTAATTGATGGCTCCCGCGTTGTCCAGCGTTCCGACGGCGGGGCGGCGTTGCGCGGGGGATGAGCGTGGGCGGCTCGACAGGCGGCGCGATTTTGATTAGGAGTACTATTAAATTACCGTGATGATCCTTATCGCTTTGTGCCGCCCCCCATTGTTCGTGTTTCCATCCTTGGGAGTGTTCGCCATGACCCGTCGCGCCATCGTCATCCGTCACGTCGCGTTCGAGGATCCCGGCCTGTTCGCCGGGCCGCTGACGAACGCGGGTTACGGCCTGGATCAACGGGACGCAGGCGTCGATCCGCTGCCGTTGGACGCGCTGCTCGCCGCCGACCTGCTGCTGGTGATGGGCGGCCCCATCGGCGCCTACGACGAGGCGCTGTATCCCTTTTTGAGCGACGAGATTGCCGCCATCGCCGCGCGGGCGGCGGCGGGGCGCCCGGTGCTGGGCGTCTGTTTGGGCGCGCAATTGATCGCCCGCGCCTTGGGCGCGCGGGTGTATCCCGGCCCGGCGAAGGAAATCGGCTGGTCGGCCTTGAGCCTGACCGAGGCCGGGCGCGCTGGCCCCTTGGCGGCGCTGGAATCCGCGCCGGTGCTGCATTGGCACGGCGACACCTTCGATCTGCCGCCGGGGACCGAACGGTTGGCCTCGACCCCGCTTTGCCTCAATCAGGCCTTCGCCGTCGGCTCGTCCGTGCTTGGCCTGCAATTCCACCCGGAGGTCGATCCGCAGGGGTTTGAGCGCTGGCTGATTGGCCATGCGGCGGAAATCGCCTCGGTTCCCGGCCTGTCGGTCGCGGCGCTGCGCGCGGACGCCGCGCGTTTGGGGCAAGCGGCGGCGGCGGCGGGACAGCGTTTGATGACGGATTGGCTGGCCGGACTGCCCACTTGATCGGACGGGACGTCAGCAAATCCGGGGAAGCTGCTCGCCGGTCAGCCAATCGACGATGCGCCGCCCGCCAAAGCGGGTTTCCATCTGCACGAAGCGGTGGGAATCCTCGACCACCGCGCCGATGCGGGCCGCGTCGCGGCCCAGCGGGTGCGCCCGCATGACGGCCAGCAGGCGGTCGGCGTCGGCGTCGGCGCAGATGGCGATCAGCTTGCCCTCGTTCGCGGCGTACAGCGGGTCGAGGCCCAGCAGCTCGCAGGCGGCGGCCACCTCCGCCCGGAGAGGGATGGCGGCTTCGGACAGGCGCATGCCGACGCCGGATTGGTGGGCGATCTCGTTCAGGGTGGTGGCCAGCCCGCCGCGCGTGGGGTCGCGCAACACATGCAGGTCGGGAACCTCCGCCACCATCGCGGCGACCAGCCCGTGAAGGGCGGCGCTGTCGGACAGGATGGCGGTTTCAAAACCCAGATTGTCGCGGGTGGACATGATGGCGACGCCGTGGTCGCCCATCGTGCCGCTGACCAGAATGGCGTCGCCGGGCCGCGCCCGGTCGCCCGACGGGGCTACTCCGGGCGGAACCATGCCGATGCCGGTGGTGGTGATGAACACGCCGTCGCCCTTGCCGCGCTCCACCACCTTGGTGTCGCCGCTGACGATGGCGACGCCCGCGTCGCGCGCGGCGGCGGCCATGCTGTCGACCAGCCGCTTCAGGTCGGCCAGGGGAAAGCCTTCCTCCAGAATGAAGGCGGCGGTCAGATGCAGCGGGACGGCGCCCGCCATGGCGATGTCGTTCACCGTGCCATGGACCGCCAGCGACCCGATGTCGCCGCCGGGAAAAAACAGCGGCGAGACGACGAAGCCGTCCGTCGTCATCACCATCCGCCCGCCGGGGACGTCGAAGGCCGCCTGATCGTTGCCCTGGTCGAGCAGCGGGTTGGCGAAGGCGGCGGCGAACAGCTCGCGCACCAACTGCGCCATCGCCTTTCCGCCGGAGCCGTGGGTTATGTCCACCGCGCCGGTCAGGTCCAGCTTGCGGGCGAACAGGCGGTCGACTTTGGCGGGGACGGTCATGGGAGAAGGCTCATGGCGCGGCGTGGTCCGGGGCTTCGGCGGTGGTGGGCGGGACGGCGGGCGCGCCGATCTTGGCCAGCAGGGCCAGGGTGCGTTCGGCCTCCGCAGGGTCGAGCTTCGACAGGGCGTAGCCGACATGGACGATCACGTAATCGCCGACCGCCACCCCGGCGACCAGCTCCAGCGAGCAGGTGGACGACACCCCGCCCAACGACACGGCGGCGCGCTCGTCGGGCAGCAGGGCGGTGACGCAAGCGGGAACGGCGAGGCACATGAGCGTGTTCTCCTTGCGGTCAGTCGCCCGACCGGGCGGCCTGCGCCTCGGCCAAGCCGTTTTCGATCCAGTCATACCAGTCGGCCATGCCCTGTCCGCTGGTCGCCGACAGCTCGATCACCGCCAGCGACGGCTTCAGCCGTTGCGCGTAGGCGATCATCCGCTCGACGTCGAAGGTCAGATGCGGCAGCAAATCCACCTTGTTGACCAGCAGCAGATCGGCCCCGGCGAACATGGCGGGGTATTTCAGCGGCTTGTCTTCCCCCTCCGTCACCGACAGGACGACGACGCGGTGGGTTTCGCCCAGATCGAACCCGGCGGGGCAGACCAGATTGCCGACATTCTCGATGAACAGCACGCTGTTCTCCGCCACCGCCAGCCGATCCGTCGCCTGCGCCACCATGGCGGCGTCGAGGTGGCAGCCCTTGCCGGTGTTGACCTGGATGGCCGGGGCGCCGGTGGCGCGGATGCGGTCGGCGTCAAAGCTGGTCTGCTGGTCGCCTTCGATCACCGCGACCGGGAAACGGCCCTTCAGATCGGCCAGGGTGCGGGTCAACAGCGTAGTCTTGCCCGATCCGGGGCTGGACATCAGGTTCAGCACGAACACGCCGCGCCCGGTGAAGCGTTTGCGGTTGATCGCCGCCAGCCCGTCGTTTTTGGCGAGGATGTCCTGTTCGATGGCGATCAAGCGTGGCTGGTCAAAGGCCGCTCCGGCGTCGAGCGCGCTTGGATCCTGTCGGTGGCGATCATCGTCCGGGTGATGGTGATGAGCGCCGTGATGGCTGTGGCGGAACACCCGGCCATCGGGGCCGACATGTTCGTGCGCGCCGTCGTCGGCGTGGCGATGGTGGGCGTCGTGGTGGTGATGGCCGTGTCCCTCCGCGCCATGGGCGTGGCGGTAGATCTTGCCGTCCGGGCCGACATGCTCGTGATCGTCGCCTTCGATGCGGGTTTCCCCCTGGGCGCAACCGCAGACCGTGCACATCACTCCACCTCCAAATCCTTGATCCGCATGTCATCGCCGCCGGTTATCATCAGCCGCCATCCCGCGCAGCGTGGGCAGGGCGCGGCGCGCTCGTCAACCGTCACCGTCGTTTCGCAATCCAGACAATAGGCTTGGCCGGGCGGGCGGTCGATGACCAACGCCGCCCCCTCCGCCACCGTGCCGCGACTGACCGCGTCGAAGCCGAAGGCCAGCGCTTCCGGTTCGACGTGCGACAGCGCGCCGATGACCAGACGGACGCGGACGACGCGGCGGAAGCGCTGGGCCGCCGCCTGCTCCTCAATAACCTCGACGACGCCGCGCGCCAACGCCAGTTCGTGCATGGGGTCAGGCCTCCGCGACGGTGACGGCGCAGGCGACGCAGGGGTCGAGCAGGGCGACCAGCAACCCGGCGCGCTCCACCACGTCCGGCCCGGCGGGCAAGCCGATCAGGCCGCGCGCCAACGGCCCATCCGGGGCGAAGTTCCATTCGGTCGGGGCCACCGTGCGGTAATCGGCGATCCGCCCATCCGCGCCCAACCGCAGCCAATGGGCCAACGTCCCGCGCGCCGTCTCCACCACGCCGCAGCCGACGCCGGGGGGCTGCGGGACGGCTTCGGTGGCGGGAGGGGCCAGCGGCTTGCCAATCTGGCGGATCGCGGCGGCCATGCGGCGGGGCAGTTCGGCCATGTCGGCCAGCCGCGCCGCCATCAGCGCGACGACGCCAACCCCATGCGTGGCCTGGACGGAGGCGACCAGCGGGTGATCGGCGCGGCGGGCCAGCGGCCCGGTGTGGGCGGGGAAGCCGTCCTTGTGCGGACGGTTGGAAAAGCCGGGATCGGCGGCCAGCCTTTCGGCGAACCAGGAGGGCGCGCGTTCCGTCAGGGCGGCGACGCCGACCGCGCCGTGGGGGGCGAGATCGGGGGCGAGCAGCCGGGCGGTCAGCCGCGCCGCCACGGTGGCCCCGCGCGCCGCCCAATCGGCCAGCTCCCCGACGTTGGCGGGCGGGGAACCGGCGAAAACCTGGGTCGCGAACCAGTCGGCGACGCGGTCCAGCGTGTGGCTCAGGGCCGGTCCATTGGGCTGGAGATCGCCGCCGCCGGGCCGCAGCGCGTCGCCCGCCGGGTAGAGCGATTCGGCCACCGTCGGCAGGGCGTCACGCAGGGCGAGCAGGCCATGCGGGTCGGGGCGTTCGCCCAAAAGCCGGGGCCATTCCATCGCGGCCTGCCAGCCATGGGCGTCGGCGCATTCGGCGTCCAACGTCAATCCGCGCGCCACCGCGTGGCCGGACGCGTCCAGTCCCAAGGCCGCCTCGCAGGCTTGCGCCGCCGCCAAGCCCTGGGCCGTGCCGCACAGGCTGTAGAGCAGGGGAATCACCCGCGCGGCCTCTTCCGGGCGGCGACCGATCAGGGCGCGGGCAATGGCGACCGGACGGCGGACGGCGACCTCGGCCCGGTCCACCGCGTTGTCGGCGACCGACAGGCGGACGCTGACCGCGCCCTCGACGTTGGTCGGCGGGTTCATGCCGCGCCTCGTCCGAACAGGGCGCGGCGCGACAGCGCGGGTTTTGGCTTTGCGGGAGCCGTTTCAACCAGGGGCGCGGCGTTTGTTTGCAGCAAGGCGGTCAGCGCCAGCCCGGCGGCCTCGCGCGCCTCGGCCTGGGTGGCGAACACCGCCATGTCGGACACCAGCGGCATCGCCGCCAAGCTTCCCAGCGCGCCCATGCGGGCGACGTTGAAACGGTAGGCCCCCGACGGCAGGGTCAGCGCCAGCGCGTCGCCATCCCGCGCGGCGGCCCACCGGGCGGCATCGTCGGGCATCATCACGGCGTTGAGGAACCAGGGGGCGACGACGCAACCGATCCGCCCGGCGACGCCGCCACAAACCACGGCGCGGAACCCCACCGCCTCCACACGCAGCGCCGGGTTGCCGATGGCGACGCCGGACATGGCGTCGGCGGCGACGCGGCGGTAGGCGGCGATCAGCGTGTCGGTCGGGTCCAGTTCCGGCGCGCTGGCCGACGCGGGGCCGAAGCGGTGCGGGGCCGCGCCGCAGCCCGGACAGACCCAGCGTTCCGGCAGCCGCGCGAAGCTGGTTCCCATCGGCGCGCCGCGCGCCGGGTCGCCCAACGCCGGGTCATAGACCGCGCCGCAATCCCGGCAGGCCAAGCGGGCGCCCGCGCCGAAACCGGCGTCAAATGGGCCGTCATGGTCATGCGCCCCGGTCACGGCGCGTCGCAGGGCGCGGGGGCGTCCGTCCGGGGCAGTAGATCGGCGAACAGATGGTCGGTGTCGCCGCCGCGCGCGGCGAGCAATATGGCGTCGAGCGCGTCGTTCAGCGTCCCGACCTCCGCCTCGTCCAGCGGGCGGACGGCGCGCTCCATATGGACCAGAACCCAACCGCCGACCGGAACCTCGTCAATCAGCATGACGTTGACGCGCCGTTCCTCCCCGCGCCCGGCGCAGCGCGCGATCAGGCCGTCGCTTTCCAGAACCTGCATCGGGAGACCAAGACACATGCGGGCAAGGCTTTCGGTGACGGCGGAGCGTTGGGGGAGCGTTGCGCCGCATTCATGCGCCGGTTCGGGCGCGCGGGGCATTGACGTGCATCAAAAGCGTCATGTTCGCGCGCCCTGCGACGGAGTCGGCCATGGCGGGAAATTTTTCTTCTGCTAAACTTTTCGCAAGTGCGTGCGACACGCGCCAAACCGTGCGTGGACGTGCCCGAAACAAACCGCAGGGGATGCTTCCGTATGAAATCTTTTTCGCTCGCCTCCGTCATCGTCGCGGCGGCGCTGGCCGTGCCCGCCGCCGCCCACGCCCACACCTTCGGCGCGCATGACGCAGGGTTCGTTCATGGCTTCTCGCACCCGTTGGGCGGCTTGGACCATCTGCTGGCCATGGTCGCGGTTGGCCTGTGGGCGGCCCAGCGCGGCGGCAAGGCCCTGTGGGCGCTGCCCGCCGCCTTCGTCGGCGCGATGGTCGGCGGCGGTTTGCTCGGCATGGCCGGGATCGAACTCCCGGCGGTCGAGTTGGGAATCGCCCTGTCGGTCGTCGCGCTGGGCGGGCTGATCGCCCTGCAATCGCGCCTGCCGCTGCTGGCTTCGGTTGGGATGGTGGCGCTGTTCGCGCTGTTCCATGGCCACGCCCACGGCGTTGAAATGCCGGAAGCCGCCGCGCCGTTGCTTTATGGCGCGGGCTTCGCGCTGGCCACCGGGCTGCTGCATGGCGTGGGTGTCGGCGCGGCGCTGTCGCTGCGCGGTCTGGCGCAAGGCCGGGTCAGCGCGGCTCTGCTGCGCGGCGTCGGCGCGTTGATCGGCTTGAGCGGCGTCGCTTTGGTCGCGCTTGGCTGATGGAAAAGGGCGGACGGTTTCTATGAAAAAGGACCGGACGGGGCGCGCCCGTCCGGTCCTTTTCGTGGATTGACGCGCTGGTCAGGCTTTGCGGACCACCGACAGGAAGCTGCTGACTTCGCTGGACAGGGTTTGCGATTCGCCCAACAGCGCTCCGGCGGCGGCCAGCAGCTCTTCGGCGCTGGCGCCGGTGTCGCGGGCCTGACGGGACACCGTTTCGATGCTGGTGGTCACTTGGTGGGTGCCGGTCGAGGCCTCCTGCACGTTGCGGGCGATTTCGCGGGTGGCGTCGCCCTGCTGGCCGACGGCTTCGGACACGGTGGCGGTGATGTCGCTGATGCGGCGGATGGTGTCGACGATGGCGGAAATCGCCTGCACCGCCGCGTGGGTTTCGCCCTGGATGCCCGCCACCTGGGTTTGAATGTCCTCCGTCGCCTTGGCGGTTTGGTTGGCGAGATTCTTCACCTCGCTGGCGACGACGGCGAAGCCCTTGCCGGCCTCCCCGGCGCGCGCGGCTTCGATGGTGGCGTTCAGCGCCAAAAGGTTGGTTTGCGCGGCGATGGAGTTGATGAGTTCCACCACCTCGCCGATCCGGTTGGCGGCGTCGGCCAGACCCTTGACCGTGTCGTTGGTCGCCTGCGCCTCCGTCACCGCGCGGGTGGCGACCTGCGTCGCCTCGCCCACATAGCGCCCGATTTCGCCGATGGAGGCCGACAGCTCTTCCGCCGCCGCCGCCACGGTTTCCACGTTGCTGGACGCCTGAACGGCGGCGCTCGACACGTTGCTGGCCGTCGCCTGGGTGTTCTCGGCGCTGTTGGTCAGACGTTCGGCGTTGCCGCGCATGCGCTGGGCCGATTCGGTGACGGCGCGAACCACCACGTCGATCTTTCCGGCGAAGCTGCGGGTCGCCGTGTCGATTTCCGCCCGACGGCGGGCCTGCGCCTCTTCCGCCTCGCGCTGTTGGCGGGTTAGGATTTCGGCGTTGGCCAAGCCGTCGCGGAACCCGGCGACGGCGCGCGCCATGTCGCCGATTTCGTCGGCGCGGTCGGTTTCCTCGACCGTGGTCGCGTAATTTTTGTGGCCCAGCGCGTCCACGGCGGACGCCAGATGCTGGAGCGCCACCATCTGCCGTTTCACATAGACAAAGATGGCCACGCACAGCAGCAACCCGACCAGCAGCGACACGGCGCCGATCCGCCAACCCAATTGCCCGATCAAGGCGTAAAACTCACCCGACGGCATGCCGACGGCGAAGGCGCCGATGCTCTTGCCCGAGGCGTCTTTCAGCGGAACATAAGTGACCAGATAATTGACGCCCAGCACCGGGTATTCGCCCAGGAAGGTTTCGCCGCGCACGACGACGCGCTGGTGAATGTCGTCCGCCAATTTGGAACCGATGGGGCGGCTGCCGTCCGGGTTGACCAGGGTGGTGGCGATCCGGCTGTTGTCGCGGAACATGGTGACGGTGATGTTCAGCGCCGCCTTGATGCGGTCCACATGCTCGAACGTGCCTTCCAGCGCGGTGTCGCCGACCATCAGCTTGCCGTCGGCGATGCGGTAGGGCTGGCCCTTCGGGTTCAGAATTTCCTTGGCGACCCGGATGTTCATCTCCTGCCGCTCGATCTCCTGCCGCTTTAAATCGGTGGCGATGAAATACAGCGCCACGAACAAGGTGGCGGCGCAACTTGCAAGGGTGCCCACGAGATTGAGAGAGACAAGCTTCTGCGCGAAAGACAGACGGTTCAGCAGATTGTTCATGCAGAAGCTCCCGCTCTGAACATACGTCAAAGCTTATGTTGCAATGCGAAAAAGAACGCGAGGGTTGTTTCTAGGCTAACAGTCGTTGTCTGGTGCGGCAACAACGGTGTTGCGAAAGAATGCTTCCGCTGGCGGATTTTTTATAACGCGCGAGGTTGCGGTTCGACGCCCAGATCGCGCAAAGCGGCGATGATCGCCTGAACCATGGCGGGCAAGCGCGCCTCGATCTCCGGCGACAGCATCAGGCCGGTGCCCAGCGCCAAGGGAACGCAACCAATCAGGGCGACGCTGTCCGGCGCCTCCCCTTGCAAGCGCAGAGAAGCCAAAAGATCGCACAGCCCAAGCTGATGGGGGGAGAGTTTGCCTTTGAAATAGGCGGGAACCTCGTCGCCGCGCAGCGTCACCAGCGTTCCGGCGGGCGCGCCGGTCTTGACCGCGTCCACGGCGATCAAATGGCGGTGGCTGGCGATCAGGTCCAGCATGTCCATGCCGCAGGTCCCGCCATCGACGACGCTGACCGACTGAGGAACGCTCCATCCGGCGTCGAACTGCTCCATGGCGCGCACGCCAAGCCCCTCATCCATCAACAGGATGTTGCCGAGACCGAGGACGAGGATGGACATGAGGGGGCCTGTGCCAACGAGGGAACCGGGGGTGATCCTGACGAACTGGTCAGACCATTCCCTTGAACTGGATCAATTCTGTTGCAGAAAAATACCCCCGCCGGTGAGGGCGGGGGCGGAGGCGCCAGCGGAGTCACACAACCTTGACCTGATAGGTGGAGCTGTTTTCCGTGTCGGTCAGATGCACCGCGCAGGCCAGGCACGGGTCGAAGGAGTGCAGGGTGCGGATGATTTCCAGCGGTTGGTCGGCCACCGCCACCGGGGTGTCGATCAACGCCGCCTCATAGGCGGAAATCCGGTCGTCCTCGTCGCGCGGCCCGGCGTTCCAGGTGGTGGGAACCACGGCCTGATAGTTCTTGATCTTGCCCTTGTCGATGACGACCCAGTGCGACAGCATCCCGCGCGGCGCCTCGTGGAAGCCGAAGCCGCGCACCTCCTCCTTCGGGAAGACCGGCTTGTTGAAGGTCATGGTGTCGCCCCGGCCGATGTTTTCCATCAGCAGCTTCCACTGGTTCGACAGCTCTTCGTGCAGCACGACGCAGCGCACCGCGCGGGCGGCGTGGCGGCCGATGGTGGAATGCAGGGCGTCCACCCCGATCTTGCCGCCCACAAGGCCCGACACGCTGTCCAGCACCGCGTTGACCCAGAATTGCGTGCGCTGGTGGCCCGACGCGTACAGGCCCAGCACGTTGGCCAGCGGGCCGACCTGGGCGCGTTTGTCGTAGAAGGTCGGCGACTTGATGAAGGAATATTTCCCGTCATCCTGCCAGTCGGTGTAATTCGGGATCGTCTCGCCGTCATAGGGGTGCAGCGCGCCCTTGCCGCCCTGATACCAGGAATGCTTGACGCTCTCCTTCACGCCCTTTTCAAAATAGGGGTCGTGGAAGTCCTTGATCGGGGTGAAACCCTTGACGATGTCGCCGTTTTCGATGAAACCGGCGGGCAGGGCGAATTTTGTGCCCTTGGTGTCCAGCGGCATGTCGGGGATCGACAGGTAATTGACGACGCCGCGCCCGATCTTGGTCCAATCGGCGTAAAAGGCGCCGATGGCCGCCACGTCGGGGATGTAGACCTTGGTGATGAAGTCGCCGACCTCGTCGATCAGCGTCTTGATGTAGGTCAGCTTTTCCAGGGTCAGGGTGGATTGGCTGTCCAGATTGATCGGGTTGGTGACGCCGCCGACCGCCATGTTCTGGATGTGCGGGGTCTTGGAGCCGAGGATCGCCACCACCTTGTTCATCTTGCGCTGGACGTCCAGCGCCTGAAGATAGTGGGTGGCGGCCATCAGATTGGCCTCGTGCGACAGCTTCATCGCCGGGTGGCCCCAATAGCCCGACCCGAAAATGCCCAACTGACCGCTGTTGATGAAGGCCTGGAGCTTCTTTTGCGCGGTGGCGAATTCGCCGGTGGTGTTCAGGCTCCAGTCGGACAGCGACTGCGCCAGCTTGGCCGTCGCCGCCGGATCGGCCTTCAGGGCCGAGGTGATGTCGACGAAGTCCAGCGCCGACAGATGATAGAAATGAACGATGTGGTCGTGGACGTTGTGGGCGCCCTGGATCAGGTTGCGGATGTATTGGGCGTTGAGCGGGATTTCCATCTTCAACGCGTTTTCCACCGCGCGCACCGAGGTGATGGCGTGAACCGTGGTGCAAACGCCGCAAATGCGTTGCGCGAACACCCAGGCGTCGCGTGGATCCTTGCCCTGAAGGATCAGTTCGATGCCGCGCCACATGGTGCCGGACGCCCACGCCTTCGTAACCTTGCCGTCGCCAACGTCGCATTCAACCCGCAGATGGCCTTCGATGCGGGTGACGGGATCGACAACAATGCGCTGAGTCATGACCATGATCTCCTAAACTCAGCCGTGCTTGGCCGAAGAGGCGGAAAGGGCGGCGGGCGCCGGGGAATGGACGGCGTGCAGAACCGGCAGCGTCTTGACGACGATCAGATACAACCCGACCTCCAACGCGAAGATGCCGACGGTGACGAGGATTTCCTTGACCGAGGGGAAGTAGCTCCACGGCCCGATGGCCGGGGTGTAGCCGATCAAATAGACGTTCAGCCGGTACAGGATGCCCGCCACCAGCAGCAGCGACGCGGCGATGAACAGGGAGCGCGTGCGCGCCCGGTTGCGCGGCGGCAGCAGGATCAGGCCGCCGCCCAGCATGGCCAGCGTCTCCAGCCAGAACCAACTGGCCTTCGGTCCGCCGAACGCGATCCCAAGCTGACCGCGCACGGCCAGATCGACGAAGCGCAGCGCGACGAAGGCCAGCGCCGTCACCGCCATCAGATAGGCCAGCTTTTTCAGGACCGGGGTTTCCTGCGGGCGCTTGAAGCTCAGGGCCGCGAGAACCGCCTCCCACATCACGATGGCGAAGCCCATCAGGATCGCGCTCATCAGGAAGAAGACTGGCAAAAGCTGGGTCTGCCACAGCGGCGACAGCTTGTGCCCGACGATCACCATCATGGTGCCGAGCGAGCTTTGGTGCATGGTCGGCAGCAGCACGCCCAGCGCGATGAACAGCCACAAGAGCTTGTTCACCTTGGCCCGCAACCCCTCCAGCCCGAAACGCTCCAGAACGGCGGGGGCGAACTCCACCGTCAGCACGATGGTGTAGGTGGCGACGCACAGGCCGACCTCCAGCATCACCGAGTTGGGTTGCGCGTACCAGGGCATCATCAGATGGTAGAAATGCCAGTAGCGGCCCAGATCGGTCAGCACGGCGATGCCCGCCAGACCATAGCCGAACAGGCTGGCCAACACCGCCGGACGGACCAGCGGGTGGTATTCGCCCTTGTTCAGGATGTAGCAGAGCGCCGCCATCACATAACCGGCGCAGCCGAAGGCCGAACCGATGACGACGTCCACCGCGACCCAGATGCCCCAGGGATAGCCGTCGTTGATGTTGGCGACATAGCCGATGCCGAAGGCGTAGCGCTGGGCCAGCACATAGACCGCCGCCAGCACCAGCAGGACGCAGACGACCAGCGGCAGGGTGAAGATCCGCCCGCCGATCGGCTTGTGTTCGTGAAGAGTCATGGCCATGGCGGCTTAATCCTCCGGGTGGTCTTTGGCGTTGCGGCGGGCCAGATAGGCCAGACCGGCGAAGGCCACGGCGGGGCCGACCATCCCGGCGTACAGCGTGTGCTGGATGCCCTCGGACAGCGTCGGATAGCCGGTGTCCGGCACGTTGGTCGGCAGGTTCAACTTGTCGAACGGCACGCCCGACACCGCCAGACATTGGGTGCCGCCCAGTTCCGTTTCGCCGTAGATGTGGGGCTGATAAGCGGCGGCGACCGTCTTCTCATGCCCGGCCCGCGCCCCGCCGACCGTGCCGCCGATGTCGCCGCGCGGGTAATGCGTGACCTCGCCGACTTTCAGGGCGGTGCGGCGCTTGGCCTCCGCCTTCAGATCCTCGGTTCGGCCAAACAGGGTGGCCCCGGTCGGGCAGACGTCGGCGCAGCCCGGCAACTGATTCTCGGCCAGACGGTGCTGGCAGAGCTGGCATTTTTTGATTTCGCCGAAGGCGTCGTTGTAATCGTATTTCGGCACGCCGAACGGGCAGGACAGCACGCAATAGCGGCAGCCGATGCAGGCGTCCGGGTTGTGGCTGACGATGCCGGTCTTCTCATCCTTGGTCATCGCCGACACCGGGCAGACCGACACGCAAGACGGGTCGGCGCAGTGCAGGCATTGCCGCTTGATGAAGGCGAAGCCGTTTTCCGGCGAATCCTTGGTCTCGCCGGTGCCGTGGCTGTAGGCCTTGATGATGTTCAGCGTCTTGGCCGACAGTTCCACCGGCGTGTCCCAGGTCGGGTTGCCGGGCGCGCCGTTCCAGGCCTGCGCTTCCGGCCCAACCTCCGGCGGCATGTGGTTGACGTCCTTGCAGGCCGTCACGCAGGCCTTGCAGCCGATGCACAGCGTGCTGTCGTAGAGCAGGCCCAGCGCGTCGGGCGACATCGTCTTGGGCGCGCGTTGCAGCGCGTTGGCGTCGGGCGTCGCGACGATTGTGGCGCAGGCGGCGGCCGCCGCCCCCGCCGATCCTTGCAGGGCGCCGCGCAGGAAACCACGCCGCGACACCGTGCCTTTTGAGGGTGATTTTGCCATGGCGGGCCTCACTGCGCGTCGGAATCAGTCGGGGCGTCCCGTTCGGCGTTCGCGTCCTGCTTGCCCAACCGCCCGGCGATGACCGCGCCCGCGCCGATGGCGGCGCCCGCGATGCCCGCGACCACGGCGGCGGCGCCCGGCGTCATGCCTTGGCCCTTCTCCGTGGCGACCGCCGGATACGTGTTGGGCGGAGCCACCGACTTCAGCGTCGCCAATTCATGAATGCTCTTGGTGAAGCCGACGCCCTTTTCCGAACAGCCGAAGCAGGGGTGCCCGGTGCCGACCGGCCAGGTTCCTTGGCCGACGTCGTTGAAACCGATGGACGGGCAATTGTGGTAGGTTTCCGGCCCCTTGCAGCCCAGCTTGTACAGGCAATAGCCCTGGCGGTGGCCGTAATCGCCGAACTCCATGGCGAAGCGCCCGGCGTCGAAATGCGGGCGGCGTTCGCAATTTTCGTGGATCAGGCGGCCATAGGCGAATTTCGGGCGCATCTTGTCGTCCAGCGCCGGAAGCTTGCCGAAGGTGACGAAATGCAGGACGAGGGAGAGGAAATTGTACGGGTTGGGCGGGCAGCCGGGGATGGTGACGACCGGCTTGTCGGTGATGATCTCGTTCAGGCCCTTGGCCCCGGTCGGGTTCACGCCGGTGGACACCCAGCCGCCCCAGGAGGAGCAGGAGCCGATGGAGATGACGGCGGCGGCCCCGGCGGCGCACTCCTTCACCGCCTCGATGTAGGTCTTTCCGGCGACGCGGCAGTAATTCCCCCCGGCCCCGGTCGGCACGGCGCCGTCCGTGACCATCAGATACTTGCCCCAATTGGCTTTCATCGCCTGCTGTTTCCAGTTTTCGGCCTGATGGCCGGACCCTGTCATCAGCGTTTCGTTGTAATCGAGCGAGATGGTGTCGAGAATCAGGGTTTCGAGCGTCGGGTGGTTGGTGCGCAGCAGCGTTTCGGTGCAGCCGGTGCAGGCCTGCCCCGACAGCCAGATCACGGTCGGGCGGGGGGCGGCGACGGCGGCGTTGGCGATGCTGACGCCGAATCCCGGCTCCAGCCCCAGCGTGGCGGCGACGCCGGTGCAATAGGCCAGAAAATCCCGGCGGTTCAAACCGGCGAGCGCGTTCTCATAGGATTCGAGGTCGCCGATGTTTTCGGCGTCGTTCAGCACCTGACCGTCGGGCATTCCCTGCTCCCTCCCTGGGCGTTCCATATCGTGGCGACAAACCGGCGAATCTTGCCCGGCGCGCGCGCAACAAAGCCGCGCCGCAGCCGGGAACGGATGCGGAAGGGTCTGCACACCCATGTTTTTGATGGGCATGACGGCGCGCAGCCGCCTTGACGGGCATTGAGCCAGTTGCAGGGCAGACCAACATTGATCTGCATCAACGACCATACTTTCCATATGGTCTTCTGAGCGCTTGCGGACTGCGACGGATCGTCCCGCATTGGTTGGCGGACGATTTTGCCAACCGGCTTGGCTCAGGGGGTTGCGCATGTATGGCGGCGCGCGATATAGGGCTAAGGCCCAACCTGTCTGACAACTGACATCAGGAACCCCGCCCGTGGACTCGCTGCTTCCCGAATTGATCGCGCTTGGTCAGGTCATGTTCATTGATCTGGTTCTGGCGGGCGACAACGCCATCGTCGTCGGCATGGCGGCGGCGGGGGTGGCGCGGGCGCAGCGGGCCAAGGTGATTTTCTGGGGCATCGCGGCGGCGGTCATGCTGCGCATCGTCTTCGCCCTGCTGACCACCCAATTGCTGGACGTCATCGGCCTGACCTTCGCGGGCGGCATCCTGCTGATGTGGGTGTGCTGGAAGCTGTTCCGCGAGTTGCGCGAGCAGAAGGAGGAATCCGAAGGCGCTGATCTGGTGTCGGAGGACGACGCGTCCGTCGGCGGAACGGCGGGCGGCGGCAAGACGATGCGGGCGGCCATCTGGCAGGTGATCGTCGCCGACGTGTCGATGTCGTTGGACAATGTGCTGGCGGTGGCGGGCGCCGCGCGCGAGCATTTGTGGGTGATGGCGATTGGCCTGCTGCTGTCGGTGGCCCTGATGGGCGCGGCGGCCAGCGTGATCGCCCGCTTGCTGAACCGCTACCACTGGATCGCCTATCTTGGGCTGGGCGTGATCGTCTATGTGGCGTTGATGATGATCTACCACGGCAGCGTCGAGGTTCTGGCGTTCGCCGGAGTGATGAGCTGATCGTCTGACAAGCGGACGGTTTAGCGGGCGGCGCAGCTTTGAATCGCCGCGCCGATCTGGGCGCGGCCTTGGGCGTCCAGCCGGTCGGCGAGGAAGGCGTCCCATTGGCCGGTGGCGGTGATCGCGCTTTGCACGCAGCGGCAACGCGGCTCGCAGAGCGCGATGGGCGTTCCGGTCTGGCCGCAACTGGCGACGCAGGAGCTTTGAAAACTGCGGGTCGCCGGGGATTCGACGGCAATCAGGCCGCTGTGGGCGATCAACCAAACCGCGCCGAACAGAATCGGTTGGTGAATCAGATAGATGGCCAGGCTGCGCCGCCCAGCCAACGCCAATCCCTGCCCAATCACGCCGCCGGGCAAAAGGCCGCGCCCAACGCCGGACCACAACCGGGCCAGCGCGATTCCGGTCAGCACGCCGGAAATCCAGGGCAGCAGCGGCACGAAATCGTTGGAATTCGGGGCGAAACTGGTCAAGCCGATCCAGCGCAGCCATGGGCTGTCAAAGAGCGGAAAACCAAAACTCAGCCCAGCGGCCAAAGCCAGAATGGCCGCGAGCAGCGTGACCGGCGCGGGCAAGCGGACGAAGAGCAGACCAACGACGCTGGCCGCCGCCATATGGTGCAGCACGCCGAAGAAAATCGGGCTGTCGGGAAAGACCGTGTAGGACGCCGCCGACACAGCGGCGGCGGCGGCGATCAGACGGCCCAGACGGCGGAAATAGCGCGGGCGATCCAACCCGCTTTCCGTCGCCAGAACCAGACCGATCCCGGCGAGCAGCAGAAAGCTTGACAGGATGGCGGTGCGGGCGGCCAGCCACAGCGGGTTTTCAAACAGATCAAAGTCGGCCAGCCCGACGAAGGTCAAATCCCAGCAGGCGTGATAGGCCGCCATGGCGACCAGCGCCGCCCCACGCGCCGCGTCGAGACGCGGGCGACGTTCCCTCTCCCCCCCGGGGAGAGGGGTAGGGTGAGGGGGATGCGTGGCGGTCATGATTGGGATTGCGCGAGCGAATCCGCCACCGCCGTCCCGAACAGGGCGGGCGGCGCGTCCCCCTCACCCCGGCCCTCTCCCCGGGGGGGAGAGGGGGAGGTCAGGGCGCTCACAACCAGTCGGGCACCCGTTCCGCCGCCAGCATCTCCTCCACCGTCGGGCGGGGGCGGATGACGGCGAAGCGGTCGCCGTTGACCAGAACCTCCGGGATCAACGGGCGGGTGTTGTAGGTCGAGGACATCGCCGCGCCATAGGCCCCGGCCGACAGAAAGGCGACCAGTTCATCGTCGGCCAGCGGCGGCAACTGGCGTTGCACGGCGAAGGTGTCGCCGCTCTCGCACACCGGGCCGACCACGTCGTATGGCTCCAGAGTCACTCCGGCTTCCGGTTCGGCCACTGGAATGATGCCGTGATAGGCCTCGTACAGCGACGGGCGGATCAGGTCGTTCATCGCGGCGTCGACGATGGCGAAGCGGCGATGCAACCCCTGCTTCACATAAATGACGCGGCTGACCAGAATCCCGGCGTTGCCGACCAGCGAACGCCCCGGCTCCAGCGTGACGCGGCAGCCGAGATTGCCGGTGATCGAGCGGACCATCGCCGCGTAATCGGCCAGATCGGGCGGCGCTTCGTTCTTGTAGGTGATGCCCAGACCGCCGCCAAGGTCGAGCCGCTGGATGTCGTGCCCATCGGCGCGCAACTGGTGCAGCAGGGCGGCGACCCGCTCATACGCGGCGCGGAAGGGGGCCAGATCGGTCAATTGCGAGCCGATGTGGACGGCGATGGAGACCGGCTTGATCCCCGGCAGCGACGCGGCGAATTTGTAGATGTCGCGCGCTTGGTCGTAATCGATGCCGAACTTGTTCTCTTTCTTGCCGGTCGCGATCTTGGCGTGGGTCTTGGCGTCCACGTCGGGGTTGACGCGGATGGCGATGGGGGCGACCACGCCCAGGCTGGACGCGACCGCGCTCAGCGCCTCCAACTCCGGGACGGATTCGACGTTGATCTGGTGGATTCCGGCTTCCAACGCCGCGCGCAGCTCCTCGCGCGTCTTGCCGACGCCGGAAAAGACGATGCGTTCGGGCGGGATGCCGCCCGCCAGCGCCCGCTTCATCTCGCCCACCGACACGACGTCGCCGCCCGCGCCCAGCTTGGCGAAGGTGCGGATGACCGCCAGATTGGAGTTGGCCTTCAGCGCGTAGCACACGCCCGCGTCCTGCCCGGCGAAGGCGCCGGCGTAGGCGCTGTAATGCGCTTCCAGCGCCGCCGTGGAATAGAGGTAAAAGGGCGTGCCGACGGCGCGCGCCACCTCGTTCACCGAGACGGATTCGGCGTGCAGCACGCCGTAACGGTAGGCGAAGGCCCCCATCGGCGCGCTGGGCTTGGGCGACGACGCGCTCATGGAAACTTCACTCCGGGGGCGGGTTCGCCGGGCTTGGGATCCAGCGACAGATTGGGATAGCTGCGCGGGAAGGGATCGGTCTGTCCCTCCGGCAGGGCTTCATCGACGTATTTCGGGCGCTTGCCGCAGGCCGACAGGGCCAGCGCGGCGGCAAGGACCAGGATGGTCGCACGGATGGGGTGCTTCACAGGAAACGCTCCCGAGCGGCCTTGACCGCCTCTTTGACGCGGACGGGGGAGGCGCCGCCGAAGCTGCGGCGGCTGTCCAACGACGCCTCGATGCTCAGCGCCGGATAGACGGCCTCGGTGATGCGCGGTTCGATGGCCTGGAGTTCGGCCAGGGTCAGATCGGTGAGGCCGACGCGCCGGTCCTCCGCCGCCTTCACGGCGCGGCCCGTCACATGATGGGCCTCGCGGAAGGGCATGTTCAGCGCCCGCACCAGCCAATCGGCCAGATCGGTGGCGTTGAGGAAGCCGCGATCCGCCGCCTCCCGCATCGCCGCCTTGTTGGGTTGCATGTCGCGGACCATGCCCTCCGTCGCGGCGATGCAGAGCGCCAGCGTGTCGTCGGTCTCGAAGATGGGTTCCTTGTCTTCCTGCATGTCCTTGGAATAGGCCAGCGGCAGCCCCTTCATCACCATCAACAGGCCGGTCAGCGCGCCGACGACGCGGCCCGACTTGGCCCGCACCAGCTCCGCCGCGTCGGGGTTTTTCTTCTGCGGCATGATCGAGGAGCCGGTGGTGAAGGCGTCCGACAACTTGATGAAGCGGAATTGCGCCGAACACCAGACGACGATTTCCTCGGCGAAGCGCGACAGATGCGTCGCGCAGATCGAGGCCGCCGCCAGATACTCCAGCGCGAAATCACGGTCGGACACGGCGTCCAGCGAATTGGCGGTCGGGCGGTTGAAGCCCAGCGCCTCCGACGTCATGAAACGGTCGATGGGGTAGGGGGTTCCGGCCAGCGCCGCCGATCCCAGCGGGCATTCGTTCAACCGGGCGCGGGCGTCGCGCACGCGGCCCCGGTCGCGCCCGAACATTTCGACATAGGCCAGCAGGTGATGACCGAAGGAAACGGGCTGCGCCGCCTGCAAATGGGTGAAGCCGGGCATCACCGTGTCGGTGTTCTGTTCGGCCAGATCAATCAGCGCGCTTTGCAGCGACATCAGACCGCCGTCGAGCCGGTCCAGCGCGTCGCGCACCCACAGCTTGAAATCGGTGGCGACCTGATCGTTGCGCGAGCGCCCGGTGTGCAGGCGTTTGGCCGGTTCGCCGATCAATTCGGCCAGCCGGGCTTCCACATTCATGTGAATGTCTTCCAGCTCCACCTTGAAGGTGAAGATCCCGGCGTCAATCTCTTCCTTCACCCGGTCCAGCCCGGCGCGGATGGCGTCGGCGTCGGCCTGGGTTATGATGCCCTGCTTGGCCAGCATCGCGGCGTGCGCCTTTGATCCGGCGATGTCCTGATCGGCCAAGCGCTTGTCAAAGCCGATGGAGGCGTTGATCTTCTCCATGATGGCGGCGGGGCCGCGCGCGAAGCGACCGCCCCACATTTGGCTGGCGGCCGGGGCGAAGGCGGCGGCGGTGTCTTGCGGGGCTTGTTCGGCGCTCATGTCGACGGCATTCAGCTAGGGGGGCGAGGAAGCGTGAGTATGCGGACTTTGACGGCCACCGCAACGGTTTGTGTGTGCGTGGCGGGCGCCGGGTTGTGGTGGAGCGCCGACGCGCTGCCCTTGGCCGCGCCGCCCGCGCCCCAGGTGGTGCGCCTGGACGCGCCGATTCCGGTCGCCGGGCTGGAAAAATACGCGGGACTGGAAAAATACAAGGGCGCCGAAACGCCCAAACCGATTCCGCCGCTGGCCTTCGTCGATGGCGAGGGGCGGCGGGTCGATCTGTCCCAATTTGGCGGGCGGGTCGCGCTGCTGAATCTATGGGCGACCTGGTGCGGGCCGTGCGTGAAGGAAATGCCCTCGCTCGACCGTTTGCAGGGGCAATTGGGCGGCGACGCCTTCCAGGTGGTGGCGCTGTCGCTCGACCGGGGCGGCAAGGCGGCGGTGGAGCCGTTTTATCAGAAGACTGGCGTCAAGAATCTGGCGCTCTACCTCGACCCCGGCAGCGCGTCGATGCAGGCGCTGGGGCTGCGCGGGTTGCCGACGACTCTGCTGATCGACGCCCAAGGGCGCGAGTTGGGCCGGGTCGAGGGCGCGGTCGAATGGGATTCGCCCGAGGTGCTGGCCTTCCTGCGCGGCTATGCCGGGCGCGGGGCTGGTCCGGCGCCGGGCGGCGCTCCGGCGGGGGGCGGGGTGGTGAAGACGGGCGGCTGATTGGGCGCGGCGGATTCGGCAAGGCCGCGCGATCTGTTCACAATTTCACACAATCCATTGACGGTTTTCGCCATTGCTGTTGACGAACGTGATGAAGAATTGAACATCTGTTCAACAATCCGCCACCCGTCGTTCCGCTAGGAGACCTTCCACATGATGACCCTTCCCGCCCGGTCCCGCTTGGCCGGTCTGGCGCTTGTTCCGGCTGTGGTCGCGCTGTGCGTCGGTCTGGCCGCCGCCCCGTCTCTGGCGCAAACGGCGGCGGCCCCGCCGATGGTGCGTTACGACATCGGCTATGACATTTTCTATCCGGTGCGCGCGCAGAACGGCATGGTCGCCGCCGAACATCGGTTGGCGACCGAGGTCGGGGTGGAGGTCCTGAAGCGGGGCGGCAACGCGGTGGACGCGGCGGTGGCGGTCGGTTTCGCCCTGGCGGTGGTGCTGCCCAACGCGGGCAACGTCGGCGGCGGCGGCTTCATGATGGTGCATGACGCCAAGACCGGGGAGGACGTCGCCATCGACTTCCGCGAGATGGCCCCGGCCAAGGCCAGCCGCGACATGTATCTGGACGAGCAGGGCAAGGTCGTCGCCAACCGCTCGCTGTACACCCATCTGGCGGTCGGCGTTCCCGGCACGGTCGCCGGTCTGGCCCACGCCCTGGCGACGCACGGAACGATGACGCTGGCCGATGTTTTGGCTCCGGCGATCAAGCTGGCGCGCGAGGGCTATGACGTCACCCCGCAACTGGCTGGATTGCTGGAGGTCGAACGCGACCATCTGGCCGCCTGGGGCGCGACCCGCGCCATCTTCTTCAAGGACGAGCGCCCGCTGCGGGCCGGGGAAAGGCTGGTCCAGACCGATCTGGCGAATTCGCTGGAGTTGATCGCCAAGGACGGGCCGAAGGCTTTCTACGAGGGGAGCATCGCCGAGAAGATCGCGGCGGAAATGGCCAAGCGCGGCGGCCTCATCACCGTTGAGGATCTGAAAAACTACAAGGTGGTGGACCGTGCGCCGGTCAGCGGAACCTATCGCGGCTACACGGTGAAATCGATGCCGCCGCCCAGCTCCGGCGGGACGCACATCGTGCAGATCCTCAACATTCTGGAGCGCTATCCGCTGAAGGAGCAGGGCCTCGGCAGCGCCCAAAACATCCATCTGATGGCGGAGGCGATGAAGTTCGCCTACGCCGACCGCGCCGAATATCTGGGCGATCCGGATTTCACCAAGGTGCCGGTCAAGGGCCTGACCTCCCGCCGCTACGCCGACGAATTGGCGGCGAAGATCGACCCGGACAAGGCGACCCCCGCCAACACCATCAAGCCGGGCAAGCCGCAGCCCTACGAAAGCGACCAGACCACCCATTTCTCGGTCGCCGACGCCAAAGGGAACGTGGTCAGCGCCACCTACACGCTGAATTTGAATTTCGGCAGCGGCATCGTCGCCGAAGGGACCGGCATCCTGCTGAACAACGAGATGGATGACTTTTCCGCCAAGCCGGGGGTTCCCAACGCTTTTGGCCTGATCGGCGGCGAGGCGAATTCCGTGCAGCCTTTCAAGCGCCCGCTCAGCTCGATGTCGCCGACCATCGTGTTGAAGGACGGCAAGCCCTGGCTGGTCACGGGCAGCCCCGGCGGCAGCCGCATCATCACCACCACGCTGGAAACCATCATCGACCACATTGATTTCGGCCTGAATCCGGCGGAAGCGACGGCGGTTCCCCGTGTCCATCACCAATGGACCCCGGACGAGTTGCGGGTGGAAAAGGGCCTCAGCCCCGACACCGTCCGCCTGTTGGAGCAGAAGGGCCACAAGGTGGCGGTGAAGCCGACCATGGGCCGCACCCAGACCATTCAGTTGCGCGCCGACGGCCTTTACGGCGCGTCCGATCCGCGCAACCCGGACGGCCTGACTTTGGGCTATTGACCCGAAAGGACGGTTGACCGCCGGGCGTTTTTGCCCCTGACGGCGAACGGGCGGGAGTCTTTCGGGCTCCCGCCCGTTTTCGTTGCGGCGGCGCCGTCTTGAAATTCCCGCATACAAAGAAAATTATTCCTGTATTTGTAACCAAAAGTCTGTTTCGGAGGCAAAAAAAGGCCGACTCTCCAAGGACTTTTTCAGATCGGGCAACGGAACAGTTGGCGTGGCGCGGTCGGTCGGCTAGCTTTCTAAGGAGCAAACTGGAGCATCTATCGTGGAACACGCCTTGGTCGACAAAAATCGCGAATGGACCTATCTGCGCATGGGCAAGGCGCCCGCCTCTGTCCGAGTCGCTGATTTTGAACGCGAGGGAAAGCGCATCGTCGCTTTTCTGGAGCAGACCGACATCGCCAAAACGGCGGGCGCTCCGCTGAACGCGGTCAATGAATGGCCGAACATCGCCCAAACCTACGCCCAAGAACAGGGCGTGCCGTTGAGCGACATTTATTGGTACGAGGTGAACCCCCGTCGTTTCGCCAACGGTCGGCCCAACGTGTCGGAATATTTGCCGGGCCGCAACGAGTGGCGGTTTGAGACCAGCATTCCGTTGGCCCGCGCCATCGTCGAACAGCTTGGCTACGATCCGGACACCTTGCCGCTCGACATCTGAGGGCTGTGTTGCGTGGGGCGTGGTCCCGCGCCCCCTGTCGCGCGTCCGTTTCCCAGTGTAGAATGATCGCTCTGGGTGATCGCCCTTTTGCGGTCGGGAGACGAACGATGAACGCGGTGTTTCGGGCTTTGGCGGTGGGGGTGGCGAGCGTCGCGGCGTTGCTGGCGCCGCCGTCGGGGGACGCTCAGGCGCGTGGATCGGTCAGGGTCGATATTGGTGTTGGCGGCTATTATCCGGCCTATGGCCATCACCACCATCGGCATTATTACGGGCCGCCGCCGGTGGTCCTGTACCCGGCGCCGCCGGTTGTGATGTACGAACCGCCGCCCCGCGTGGTCTACGCGCCGCCGCCCTACGTCGCCGCCGATCCGGCGGGGCCGCTTTACCGTTCGGGCGACGGGCGCCAGTGCCGTGAGTATCAAAGCACGGTGATGATCGGCGGTCGTCCGCAATCCAGCTATGGCACGGCCTGTCTGCAAGCCGACGGGACGTGGCGCATCGTCGATTGACGGGGCCGCTCAGAAATCCATCGGGTGCAGGTCCGTAAGGTGCAGGTCCTGGTGGGCGTGGTGGATCTCGCACACCTTGTCCCAGCGTGACAGAAAGGCGTCGACGAACACCGGGTCGAAATGGACGCCTCGATTCTTCACGATATAGTCGCGTGCGGCGTCCAACGACCATGCCCGCTTGTAGGGCCGGGTCGAGGTGAGAGCGTCGAAGACGTCGGCGACGGCGACGATCCGGCCGCTTACGGGAATGGCGCCGCCGGACAACATGTTCGGGTAGCCGGTTCCGTCGAACTTTTCATGGTGGGACAGGGCGATTTCCGCCGCCATGCGCAGCAAGGGGACGTCGCTGTCGGCCAGGATGCGATGGCCGATGGTGGCGTGTTGGCGCATGATCGGCAACTCGGCCTCGGTCAAACGGCCCGGTTTCAGCAAAATCAGATCGGGAATGCCGATTTTGCCGATGTCGTGCATCGGCGCGGCCTTCAGCAACTCGTCGCAAAAATCGCGGTCGTAACCGGCGGCTTCGGCGATCAGGCGGGAATAGCGGGACATGCGTTCCAGATGCGCGCCGGTTTCCGGGTCGCGGTATTCGGCGGCGCAGGACAGGCGGAGGACCAACTCCTCGCCCTGCCGCTGCAACGCCGCCGTGACCCGTTGCACCTCGGTCGCCAGCAAGGCGGCGCGGTCGCGCAACAGGGCGCGGCTTTGCCGCAGGGCCAGAAGGTTGCGCAGGCGGGCCTGCACTTCGGGAATGATGATCGGCTTGGTCAGGAAATCGCTGCACCCTTCATCCAGCGCCCGGATGCGGGTCTCCACGCTGGTGTCCGCCGTCACGATGACGACCGGAACGGTGTCCAGCGTCTTGTTCTGCCGGATGCGCTGCAACAGGGTGATGCCGTCCATCTCCGGCATCATCTGGTCCAGCAAAATCAGGTCCGGCTCGTTGGCGTCAAGCCACTGGGCCGCCTCAAGCGGGTTGGAATAGGTGATCGGCTCCGCGTCATCCAAACGGCGGACGACCGCCGCCATGATGATGAGGTTGGTCCGGTCATCGTCAACAATCAGAACATTCATGCGGAGCGCCTCTTCCGCCGGGTCTCAAGCAGCCGTTTGATCGTGTCGAGCAGGAGGTTGAGGTCGACCGGTTTCTCAAACGCGGCGTCGGCTCCCAAAAGTCGGGCCATGTTGGGCAACTCCATCCGCAGCCGCGCGCTGCCGCCAGAGACGGCGATCAACGGCGGAGAGGATGGCGAACGTTTCAATTTCTGAATGATTTCATAGCCATCGGTTTCCGGCATGATGATGTCGGTCAGAACAAGATCAATCATGCGGTCCCGCAGGATCTCCAGAGCGGCGCGACCGTTCTCCGCGTCGTGGACGACGTAGCCGACGCGGGTCAGCGCCGTGTGGACCATGTCGCGAAAATCGGGATCATCATCGACCAAAAGGATATGGGCGGGCTTCGTCGTCGGTTGCAGCACATACATGGTCATTTCCATGACGACGATCCTCAAAACACAACGTGTCCGGCGGCGGTTTGGCGCCGCGCGCCGGATTGGAGTTCCCTTAAAGATTGCGCGCGTCGCCGATCCGGGCGGGGGGCGGGGCGCAAAGATCAATGAAACCAGCGTCCACAATACAGCCGCGCCGGTGTTTGGCGTCAGGATTGAAGGATAATGGTTTCGGGAAATAGGATATCCGAGGATAGTATCCCCTGGGATGGATGGGGTTGTCACGGGGCGGATGACCGAAACCTAACATTTCCACTCTCATATTCGACTTTGGTGGTACACTGCCCCATCGGTTAAGGGGTCGGTGCCGGGGCGGCGGAGGCGGTCGATGAAGATACTGGTGGCGGATGACCACCCCTTGTTCCGGGACGCCCTTGAGTTGTCCATCCGGCAGGCCTGGGCCGACGCCGAGATTGTTTCCATCGGATCGTTGGAGTGTTTGGGGGCGGGGCGATTCGACCTGATCGTGCTTGATTGGCGCATGCCCGGCAGCGACGTTGGCGATCCCTTGACCCGTTTGCGCAAGGCTGGCGTCGAAGGGCCGGTGGCGGTCGTCACGGGCGCCGAGGATTTGGACACGGCGGTCGAGGTGCTGCGTTGCGGGGCCGACGCCTTTCTGCCCAAGACCACCCCACGGCGTGTTTTGGCGCAGGCCCTGCGCCTTGTGGCCGAGGGCGGCAGCTTTGTGCCGAAGGAGATCGCGCTGGAGCTTTTGTCGCATCACGGCGCGTTCGCCGAATGCGACGGAACCGGGGATGATTTGCCGGAGCAGGCGGATGGAGAGGGCGATCCGGAACCTGGGGTGTCGTCGCCCCTGACGGACCGCGAACAGCAGGTGCTCGGCATGTTGGCGACCGGCGCGACCAACAAGGAAATTGGCCGTCAACTCAGCCTGCAAGAGGTGACGGTGAAGCTGCACACCCGGCGGATCCTGCGCAAGCTGGGCGCGCGCAACCGCACCGACGCCGTGCGGCGGGCTCAAGAGGCCGGGTTGCTGAACCACGGGCTGAGCGCCGCGTCCTGAAACGTTCCTTCGTCCAGCCCGCATCCTCCCGGATGACCGCGCCGCAAGCCTTCAAAAGCCGGGACGGTGCTTCCCCTAACTGTTGATCGTTTGTTCAAGTCGGTAATGTTGACGCCTGAGCCGTGCCGAACAGACCGGCGGCGCCAAACGCTCCGTCCTCAACGATGAGTGATCGATGCACCGGACATCGCCGACCATACCCATCCATCATGCTGTTTTTCCGGCCTGGAGGGCTTGCATCGTGGTTCCGGCATTATTGGCGGCGGTGGTCGGGTTGACGGCCTTGTGGCTGTCGCCATCGCCCGTTGACCGGGCGTCGATGGCGTGGCTGTTCGCGGCGTCGGCGGCTTTGTGCGGTTCGGGTCTGTTCGCCGCCTTCGTCGCGCGCGGTGAAATACGGCGGTTGGAGCGGGAGCTGCGGCGGGAAAAAGCGGCGTCGGCGTGGCGGGACGACGCGGCGCATGATGATCTTCTGGACGATGACGACGACACGTCTCTGGACGTCGAGACGGCGCTGTCGATCAACCATCTGCGCGCCGCTTTCGACGCCGCCGCCGAGGCGATGGTGATCCTCGACGCCGATCTGTGGGTGGTCGCCAGCAACCCGGCGGCCATCGGCCTGCTTGGCGTGGCGGCGGCGGCGGAGACCCGTTGGGATGAAAAGATCGTCTGGCCGTCCCCGATCACGCCGGAGCGTGTGCCGCTGCCAGAGGGCTGCCTGCTGATTGTCGGACGGGATTCGGCGCAGGAGCGCCTGCGCGCCGCCCAACTCGACCATATGGACGGGGTGGCGGATGTCGCGGGCATGATCGTGCATGATGTCAACAACGCGCTGGGCGCGGTTGCCGGTTACGCCGATTTTCTGGCGGCCGACCTGCCCGCCCATTCGCCGCAGGCCGATTTCGCCACGCGCATCCTCAGCGCGACCGACCGCAGCAAGACGGCGTTGCGCCGGATTGTGTCGGCGGCCCGCGATCTTGCGGTGGACATCCGTCCGGTTTCCACCGACGACGTTCTGAAGGAAACCGCCCGCCTTTTGCGCGTCGCCGGGCGTTCCAATCTGTCGGTGCGGAACGAGGCGGGGCGTTTGGATTGTCTGGGCGACGGCGTGCTGCTCGCCCGAACCCTGGCCGGGCTGGTCCATGGCTGTGGCGGCGATCCTGTCGGGGCAGGCGGCTCAAGCGCGCTGGACGCTGGGAACGAGGGGGGCGCCAAGCTTCCCCTGACCCCGACCCTGCGCGTGGCGCGTTGGGCGGGCGAGGAGGACGCGCTCAAGGCTCCCATCGGTTGGTCGTCCCATGCGGCCCTGCCGCCGCATCGCCGCCCGCAGGCGTTGTTTGAGTTGCGCGCGCCGGGGCCGCCGCGTCCGATGACGGCCTTGCGCGGGCTGATCGACCCCCTGCTGGCCGCGCGGGAGCAGGTCCGTTCCGGGGGGGAGGACACGGCTTCGGCGTTGGCGGTGGCGCGTGCGTTGGACGGCGGGTTGGTTGTTTGGACTCATCCCGTCGAGGGCACGGTCATCCGGCTGTTCGTGCCAATGGCCCCTTTGTCCTTGGCGCCGGTTCAACCACCTGTCGCCGTGGAGGCCCGGCATGTTCTGGTGGTGGATGAGGAACGGGAAACCGGGGATCGTCTGTCGATTGGTCTGGAACGGCAAGGTTATGAGGTGGCGGTCTGCGAAAGCGCGGCCGACGCGCTGGAGATCCTGGTCGATGAGCCGGGGTTTTTCGATGTGGCGGTGGTGGCCGGGCCATCGGCCGGGGGGATGTCCGGGTTGTCCTTGATCGCACGGTTGAAAGCCTTGCGGCCCGATCTGCCCTGCATCCTCTACACGGATCAACCCGTGGACGGCGATCCGGCCCGCTTGGCGTCGTCGGGGGTTGATCGTGTCTTGAGCAAGCCGATCGACGTCGAACGGTTGGCGCGCAGCATCACGACCTTGCTGCCCCGCGCGAACGAACCAAGGGCGTCAAAATGAAATCCCGACCGCAACATCGCCGCTTCACCGCCGCTGTCTGGGCGGGAACCCTGGTCATCGCCGTGGGGTTGTGGTTGGCCGCGCTTCTGCTGGCTCGCTACGACGAGTCCGAAGCGATGGCCCGGGCGGAGCGGGACACCGGCAATCTGGCCCGGGTCGTCGCGGAACAGACCACGCGGGCGATCGCCGAAGCCGATCAGGTGATGCTGTTCGTGATCGACGACACGCAACATCACGGCGACTTTGCCGATGAGGAAATCCACCGATTGATCCGCCATGCCGTTCAGCGGTCAAGCATTTTGGTGCAGATCGCCCTGATCGACGAGCGTGGCGATCTGGTGCAGACCAGCGTGGGCGACGCTCCCGCGCGGGTTCATCTGGCGGATCGCGAGCATTTTCGCGTGCATGTCGCCGACCCCAACGTCGGCCTGTTCATCGGCAAGCCGGTGTTTGGGCGGGCGTCGGGGAAATGGTCGATCCAACTGACGCGGCGGATCAACCGGGCCGATGGCTCCTTTGCCGGGGTGATCGTCGCCTCGATGGATCCGTTCTACTTCAGCCGGTCTTTGGAAAACCTGGACGTCGGACCGGACGGCGTCGTTTCCATCGTTGGCAAGGACGGAATCCTGCGCGCCCGTTCGGTTCTGAACGAACAGATCATTGGGCAGGACATCAGCCAATCGGCCACCTTGCGACAGGCGGCGACGCAGACGACGGGCTTCTTGCGGTTGAAAAGCGCGGTCGACAACATCGCCCGTCTTCAGTCTTTCCGGGTTTTGACCGACTACCCTCTGATCGTCACGACCGCCTTTGGCGAAGAGGCTTTCCTGGCCGACACCCGGAATCGCCAGCGCGTGTATCTGTCCGGCGCCGTCGTCAGCAATTTTGGGCTGTTCGCGCTGGCGCTGCTGGCGACGCGGCAATCGTCGCGGTTGGCGTCGTCGGCTTTGCGGTTGGCGGAGAGCGAGCGGCGGTTTCGCGATCAGGCGGAAACCGCGTCGGATTGGTTCTGGGAAATGGACGCGGATTTGCGTTTTTCTCAACTGATTGGGCCGTTGGTCCCGCACACGCCGAATGGCCTTCCCATCGGGTTGCGGCGCGAGGAGGTGGCGTTGCGCGAACCTGGCGACGCCGCCAAATGGGCGGAGCATCAGCAAATGTTGGAGCGCCGGGAAGCGTTCCGCAATTTTCGCTACCGGGTCAAAACCGCTGACGGGGTGCGCTATTTCAGCGTCAGCGGCCGCCCGATCTGGAGCGAGGACGGCGTGTTTCTCGGCTATCGCGGATCAGCCACCGACACGACCGAGCGGGAGTTGTCGGCCTTGCGGCTGCAAGCAAGCGAGGCCCGCTATCGCGCCATGTTTTCGTCGGTGGGGCAGCCCATCATCACCATTGACGAGGCTGGGGTGGTCGACGCCTTCAACCCGGCGGCGGAACGGATGTTTGGTTACGCGGCTGGCGACATTGTGGGCGGGCCGATGGCCAGATTGTTGCCGACGGCGTTCGCCGTGGCGTTGGATGGCCGACTTGAGTTTTATCGCGGCGTTGGCGGAATAATGCCGTTGTCCGATGTCCGCGAATTTTCCGGCCGCCGCAAGGATGGCGGCGAGTTTCCGGTCGAAGTGACGCTGGCCAGTTGGCGGGAAGGGGATCGCCGTTTTTACACCGGCGCGTTGCGCGACGTCACCGCCCAGCGCGAGATTGAAACGAGCCTGCGCCGGGCCAAAGAGGCCGCCGACCATGCCAACCGCATGAAAAGCGAATTTCTCGCCACGATGAGTCACGAAATCCGCACGCCGATGAACGGCGTGCTGGGCGCCTTGGCGTTGGTGGACGGGCCAAATCTGGACGCCGACCAGCGCCAGATGCTCGACATCGCCAATCGCTCCGGCAACGCCCTGTTGCAGATCATCGACGACATTCTTGATCTGTCCAAGCTGGAGGCGGGCAAGGTCGAGGTTGAATTGGTCGATTTCGACGCCCGCAAGACGCTCGACGACGTGATCCAGTCGTTGCGCCCCATCGCCTCCGGGCGAGCCTTGACCTTGTCGTTGGAGGTTGACCCGGCGGTTCCGGAGGTGGCGCGGGCGGACGTTCGGCGGATCCGGCAGGTGCTGGTCAATCTGATCGGCAACGCGCTGAAATTCACCGATCAGGGCGGCGTGGCCGTGCGCGCGTCACTGGAGGACGGGGTTCGGGCGGACGGCGGCCATTGCCTGCGCTTTGAGGTGATCGACACCGGCATCGGGATTCCCGCCGACGTGCTGCCCAACCTGTTCCGCCGCTTCACTCAGGCTGACAGTTCGACCACCCGCCGCTTCGGCGGCGCCGGTCTTGGTCTGGCGATCAGCCGTGAATTGGTGACGGTGATGGGCGGGCGGATCGGCGCGCGCAGCGGCGACGGCAAGGGCAGCGTCTTTTGGTTCACGGCGCCGTGCCAGGCGGGCGGGGCGATCTCTGGACCGTGGGCCGAGGCGACGTCGCCGTCTCCGAGCAACCCGGCGGTTGTCGGCCCCACCCTGCGCGGGCTGCGGGTTCTTGTCGCCGAAGACAATGAAATCAACCGTGACATCGTGGTCGCGATGCTGGAGCGAATTGGTCATCAGGTGGTCGCCGTCGCCGATGGGGCGCAGGCGGTTCTTGCGGTGGAGCGGCAACCGTTCGATCTGGTGCTGATGGATGTTCAAATGCCGGTGATGGACGGCATCGCGGCGACCCGGCGCATCCGGGCGATGCCGGGCGAGGCGGCGCGCGTTCCCATCGTCGCCCTGACCGGCAACGCCATGCCGGGGCATCAGGCCGACTATCGGGACGCCGGGATGAGCGCTTGTCTGAGCAAACCCATCGTCACCGCTGATCTGTTCACCCTGCTGTCCACTCTTGTCTTCCCGTCCTCGGCGGATCCGATCGAATCATCGAACTCGTCCGCGTCGCCGGAGGGGGGCTTGTTGGATGCTCGCCACGCCGCGTCTTTGCGTCGGGCGGTGGGCGAGGAAGCCTGGGCGCGGGCCACTGTGACCTTCGCCAACGCGGCGCGACAAAGCGTTGAGGACATCCGAATGGCGATGGGCCATGACGCGGCCGCGTTGCTTCGCGTGGCGCACACCCTGAAAGGAACGGCGGCCAACATCGGGGCGACGCGCCTGAGCCGTCTGGCCGCTTCGTTGGAGAACAGCGAGCATCCTGAGGAGCAGGCTGGAGTGTTGGTGGATTTGGAGGTCGCGTTGGAGGAAACGCTGTCGATTCTGCGCGATCATCCGCCGCCGCAGACGTGACGAAAGATCAAATGTCGCCTTTTTTGTAGGCATATCCAGTGATGCAGGGTAATTTACGGGCCGCTTTGTCGCGATCTTTGAAGACTTGCGACGATGCGGCGCAGATTCACGGGGTGTGGCGATTATCATGAGTTTTTTGCACGTCATCTCAATCCGGGCGAAGGTCGTCGCGGTGGCTGTTTTTGTGTTCGCCGCCGTTGGCGTTTCTGCTTTCCTCACCATGAGGGATATGGGGCGGCAAACCGCGCATTTGACCGAGATTCAGCGGGCGACCGACGATGTGGTCGGACGGGTGATCCCCCTGGTTTCAGCGGTGGCGGAGATTCGCTACGACGTGGCCCAAACCCAGCAATGGCTGACCGACATTTCGGCCACGCGCGGGTTGGACGGGATGGACGACGGCGAAAAAAAGGCCGCCGATTACGCCCGATTGTTTGACGAGCACACAACGACCGCCGCCCGGTTGGCGCGGGAACTCGGCCTGTCCGACGTGGTTCAGCAGGTCGAAGAGACCCGGCGCGCCTACGCGCCCTTTTACGACATGGGCAAGCGCATGGCGCGCGCCTACGTCGATGGCGGCCCGGCGTCGGGCAACGCGATCATGGGCAAATTCGACAGTGTGGCCGACGCCATGGGCGGCAGCCTGGAAAAGCTGGGCGGCAGCGTGGTCGCGGTCAGCGGCGCCAAGCTCACCGGCCTGACGGGCGCGATTGCGGAGGTTCAGGACGCGTCCAGCAGTCTGCGCCTGACCTTGATCGGCGCCGGTCTGGCCATCGGGTTGATGGCGGCGGCTTGCGTGGTGTTTCTGGAAGGGGCGATGATCCGCCCGATGGATCGGTTGCGCCGGGTGATGGTCGATCTGGCCGACGGCAAGCTCGACGTGACGGTTGGGCTGGAGGAGCGGCGAGACGAAATCGGCCATATGGCCGACACCGTTCGGGTGTTCCAGAGCGGCGCCCAGGAGAACGCCCGGCTGCGCGCGGCGCAGGAGGAAACCCGGCGGCAGGGCGAAGAGGAACGGCGTCTGGCGTTGGAGGCGATGGCCGACAAGGTGGAGCATGAAACCCGTCTCGCCGTCGATCACGTCGCCGAGCGCACGACGATGATGAGCGGCAACGCCGAGGCCATGTCGGATTCGGCGATGCAGGTCAGCGACAACGCGCAGAACGTCGCGGCGGCGGCACAACAGGCGTTGAGCAACGCCGAAACCGTCGCCGCCGCCACCGAAGAACTGTCGGCGTCCATCGGCGACATCGGCCATCAGGTGGCCAGCGCCGCTGCGGTGACGGGGCGCGCGGTGGACCGTTCCGGCGTGGCGCGCGCCACCATCGAAAAGCTGTCGGCGTCGGTGGAGCGGATTGGCGCGGTGGCCCGCCTCATCAACGACATCGCCAGCCAGACCAACCTGTTGGCGCTGAACGCCACCATCGAGGCGGCGCGGGCGGGCGAGGCCGGGCGCGGCTTCGCCGTGGTGGCGAACGAGGTGAAGAATCTCGCCAGCCAGACCGCGAAATCCACCGAAGAGATCGGATCGCTGATCGGCGAGGTCGAAAGCGTCACGGTCAGCGCCGTCAGCGCGGTGTCGGAGGTGGCCGACACCATCCAAGAGGTGGCGACGATTTCCTCGTCCATCGCGGCGGCGGTTGACGAGCAGGCGGCGGCCACCCATGAAATCGCCCGCTCGGTCGCGCAGACCAGCGACGCGGCCAAAGAGGTGTCGGCGCGCATTCGTCGGGTGTCGGCGGAGGCGGACGCGACGCAAAGCCGTGCGGGCGAGGTTCGCTCCATCGCCAACGAGGTGGCGGGCGGCATCGACACCCTGCGCAATGTGCTGATCCGCGTGGTCCGCACCTCGACCACCGACGTGGACCGCCGTCGGCGTCCGCGCTTTGCCGTGTCGATGGAGTGCGCGGTTGAATTGGCGGGTCAACCCGCCGCGCGCGCCAAGCTGGCGAATCTCTCGTCGGGCGGCGCCATGCTGACGCATGGTCCCGAGGGACGGGCAGGCGGCAAGCTGGTTCTGCGGATCGACGGCCTGTCCCGGGTTTTGCCCTGCCACGTCAAATCCTGCGAGCATGGCCGGATGCACGTGAAGTTCGAGTTGTCGCCCGCCGATCAAGAGGCGGTGGATCGCGAGATCAACACCCTGACTCGTGGCCTGACGCCGCTGGAAAGCGTGGCCTGATCGCTGGGCGTCCGCGCCCCTGACTATGGTTGGACGCGTCGAAGATCCCGCTGAGCGCGACGTCGCTCGGCGGGTTTTTTGCGTTCAATCCTTGGCGGTCAGCAACCTTTGCAAGCGGGCGAAGTCCACATATTGGCGCGGTCGGTCTTTCAACAGATCAGGGGCCGCTTGGGCGTTTTCCGTCGCGCATTCGGCCACGTAACGGGCCAACAGATCGCGCATGACTTCAGCCAACGGCGTTTGCCGTTGCCGCGCGTAATTCTTGGCCGCCATCTTGATTTGGTGGTCCACGCGCAACGAAATCGTCGCCTTTCTTGGATGAAATGAATCTCCAATCATGATGAACACCTGTCAATTTTGCCGATCCACCATGATTGGATATTTCAGATTCGGCGTGGATACAAGGCGCGCTGGGAAGAGTTTGATTGTTTTCTGGGGATGATGGGGTGTGCATTTCTGTGAATTGGTGTGGATAAGTGAAAGGGCGTTTTTCTTCTCCACAGAATCTGTGGATAGATGTGTGAGCAACCCGCGAACAAGGATCCCGCCGCCCTTGGGAATCGCGCGCGCCGCCTGTGGATGAGTGGCATTGCATAAAAAATAGGCATACCCGGAACGGGTGGCGGCGGTCGGTTTGTTGACGGTCGGGATGGTTGGGACAAGCGTGTGGTTGCGAGGGCTGGACTTTGAGAATGGCGAGGCGACGTGTTAGGGTGCGCTCCACCCGAACCCTCTGGTAACGTGTGCGATGCGAGTGATTCAGTCGGGTTTCCCGGCCTGTCGAGAGGGGCTTAGGATGGCGAAATTGCTGGCGGCCTTGCTGCTGATGATGGTGGCGATTGGGCCAGCTTGCGCAGTGGCCCCGACCAACCGGGCCGACACCGTCGCCGCTTTGGAGCGTTACCGCGCGGAATTCGCCAAGGCGCGCGGTTTTGGCGGGCTGTCCACCGGCGACCGCAATTACGTCCTGTTCGCCGACGCCATGCGTCGGGTGTTGACCGAGCATGTGAAGCCCTATGATCCTCAGGTTTTGGTGGACAAGGCGTTGGTCGGCTTGGCCAAAAAGAAAACCGAAAAACCACGCGCCAGCGACCGCGCCCTGACCGAGGCGGCGTTGGACGGCATGTTGGGCGCGCTGGATCCCTATTCCAGTTTTCTCGACGCCGAGCGCTACCGTTACCTGCGCGAACAGACGCAAGGGGAGTTTGGCGGGTTGGGGATCGAGGTGACGATGGACGAGGCCAGCGGCCTTATTCGCGTCGTCTCGCCCATTGACGGCTCTCCGGCCGCGCGGGCTGGTCTGCGCAGCGGCGATTTGATCGCCAAGATCGACGAACTGGCGGTCAAGGGCCTGAACCTGCAAGACGCGGTGGCGCACATGCGTGGTCCGGTCGGCAGTTCGGTCGCGCTCACCCTGCGCCGTCCGCCGACGCCCGACGCGACGATGCGCGTGTCGCTGACCCGCGCCATCGTGAAAATCCACCCGGTGCGTTACCGGCTGGAGGGCGACGTCGCCTACATCCGCATCGCCACCTTCAATCAGCAAACCACGTCGGCCCTGGAAGCGGCGGTGGAGGACATGAAGCGCCAGTCGGGCGGGCGTTTGAGCGGCGCGGTGCTCGACTTGCGCAACAACCCTGGCGGCTTGCTCGATCAAGCGGTCAGCGTCGCCGACCGTTTTCTGGAGGCGGTGGACATCGTCAGCGTGCGCGGTCGCGACCCGGACGAGGCGCGGACCTACCATGGCGCGCCGGGCGATCTGTTGCCGGGGTTGCCGGTGGTGCTGCTCATCAACAGCGGTTCGGCGTCAGCCTCGGAAATCGTCGCCGGAGCCTTGCAGGATCATGGCCGGGCGCTGCTGTTCGGCAGTCGCTCCTACGGCAAGGGGTCGGTGCAGACCATTTCCTCGCTCAGTTCCGACACCGGCATCCGCCTGACCACGGCGCGTTATTTCCGACCGTCGGGCGCGCTGGTCGATTGCTTCGGCGTGACGCCGAACATCGAGGTCAAGCCGGCCAACGGCAATGGCGAGGAAACCCACCCCGATCCGGCCACCTGCGACCAGCACGCCCCGCCGCCGCCGCCGCCGCGCGTTTGGCGGATGGAGGAGATGTGCCCCGACGTCGCCAACAGCGCGCCGAAACCGGATTCCGATCGCCCGCTGGAATGCGGCTTGGCGGCGATCCGCACCAAATTGACCGGCACGCTGGCCGGACGCTGAAACGCGCTGAAAACAAAAAGGGGGCGGCCACCCAAGCGGATGGCCGCCCCCTTTTGTTGGGTCGGGACTCGTCGTCCCTGCTCAGACGGTGATGACGCCTTCCAGATACAGCACGCCCTTGCCGCCGATCTTCACCCGGTCGCCGACCAGCTCGCAGGCCAAATCGCCGCCCCGCGCGGAGACCTGGCGCGCCGACAGAATGGTTTTGCCAAGCCTCTCCGCCCAATAGGGGATGAGCATGCAGTGGGTGGAGCCGGTGACGGGATCCTCTGGAATGCCCTGTGCCGGGGCGAACAGGCGCGAGACGAAATCAACGCCGTCGCGGCCCGGCGCCGTGACGCACACCGCGAAGCGGTCCAGCTTGGTCAAGGCCAGCATGTCGGGGGTCAGCGCCCGCACCGTCGCCTCATCCTCATAGACCACCAGATAATCGCGCCCGTCGAGGATCGCCTGCGGGGCGGGACCGCCCAACGCGGCGATCAGATCGGGGTGCGGGGCTGTGGCGGGGGCCGCCGGGCGGCTGGGGAAATCCAGGGTGAAGACGTCGCCGTCGCGGGTCACGGTCAGGGTTCCGGCCTGGCGGGTGACGAAATCCATCCGCGCGCGACCCGGCTCCAGCAGGGTGGAGATGACGAAGGCGGTGGCCAGCGTGGCGTGGCCGCACAGATCGACCTCGACCGCCGGGGTGAACCAGCGCAGCTCGAACACGTCGTCGTTGCGCAGGAAATAGGCGGTTTCCGCCAGATTGTTTTCCGCCGCGATGGCCTGAAGCTGGGCGTCCGGCAACCAGGAGTCCAGCGGCACGACCGCCGCTGGATTGCCCGCGAACACGCGGTCGGCGAAGGCGTCAACCTGATAGATGGGCAAGCGCATGGGTGGCTCCCTTGAGAGGCGGGGCGTGAAAAGACTTTTTGGAAAGAGCCGGAAAGGGCGGCGTCAGGCCGCCTGCACCAGGGCGGCGAAGCGCGACAGGTCGATGTTGCCGCCGGTCAGGACGATTCCGACCCGCATGCCCGCGACCTCCAGCTTGCCGGACAGCGCCGCCGCCGCGCCCAGGCAGCCGGTCGGCTCGACCATGATCTTCATGCTGCGGGCGAAAAAGCTCATGGCCTCGACCAGTTCGGCGTCGCTGACGGTCAGGATGTCTTCGACCAGCCTTTGCATCACCGGGAAGGTGTGGTGGCCGACGCTGCGGCTTTGCGCGCCGTCGGCGATGGTGCGCGGCGGTTCGATGCGGACAATCTGGCCGCTGCGCAGGCTTTGCTGGGCGTCGTCGCCCGCCTCCGGCTCGACGCCGATGACCCGGCAACCGGGGCTGAGCGCTTGGGCCGTCACCGCCGAACCGGCCAGAAGACCGCCGCCGCTGGTCGGAACGAGCAGCAAATCCAACGGCCCGACCTCTTCGATCAACTCCTTCACCGCCGTGCCTTGCCCGGCCATGATGTGGGGGTGGTCGAAGGGCGGCAGCAGGGTCGCGCCGCGCTCCTCCACCAGCCGGTTGGCGACCGCTTCGGGCGGACCAGCGTAACGGTCATAGAGCACGACTTCCCCGCCATAGGCGCGGGTGGCGGCGACCTTGGATTCCGGCGCGTCCATCGGCATGACGATGACCGATTTCACGGCCTGCAACTGGGCCGCCAGCGCAATGGCCTGGGCGTGGTTGCCCGAGGAAAAGGCGACGACGCCCGCCGCGCGCCGGTCGGCGGGCAGTTGCGCGATGGCGTTGCCGGCGCCCCGGATCTTGAAGGCGCCGGTGCGCTGGAAATTCTCGCACTTGAAGAACAGCCGGGCGCCGGTGCGGGCGTCGGCGGTGCTGGAGGTCAGAACCGGAGTCCGGTGGGCGATGCCGACGATCCGCTCGGCAGCGCCCACGACGTCGGCGTAGGAAATCGCAAGATCGGCCATGGCGCCGGGAACTCCGCGTTTGAGGCTGCGCGCTTAAGAGGCGGGCGGTAGATCGGTGAACAGAAAGGCCTGTTCATGCCGCTTCAGCCCGGCGTCCTCGTAAAAGCTGATGGCCTTGGGGGCCGAGAGAAGAAGGCACATGGTGCCTTCCCCCATCGCGTCGCGGGTGCGGCGCATCAGCTCCTTGCCGATTCCCCGCCCTTGATAAGCGCGGTCAACCGCCAGATCGGACAGGTAGCAGCAATAAACGAAGTCGGTGATCGAGCGGGCGACGCCGATGAGGGCGCCGTCCACGCGGGCGGTGATGATGAGACCGGCGTTGCGCAGCATCGCCTCGACCCGAGGCCGATCCGCCACCGGGCGGCGTTCGGCCAACCCGGAGCGGCGCAACACGTCGATGAAGGCGTCGGCGGTCAGATCGGGTTCGACGGCGTAGTGGATGACCGGCAGGACGGTGGCGGCGGTCATCGGATCATCCCCGCCAGAAGGGCTTGGTGACTTCCTGCTCGACATCGCTGCGGCTGATGCCGATGTCCTTGAGCAGATGCTCGTCCAGCCCGGACAGCGCCTGACGCTGCCGGCGCCGTTCCAGCGCGCCGAACAGCCAATCCACCAGGGCGAGGGCGGAACGCTTGCCAACGCCGGTGACGCGGGTGTCGGCGTTGGCGACGGTCGCGAACGGGCCGGGGCTGGTCACATCGGTGTTGCGCATGGGATCCTCCATCATCTGGCGCTCTTGCCTCGAACAATCGAGACAATCAGGATTATGACTGAGAGTTCGGCAGGGTCAATTCCAATATTGTCACCATGACATTTCCGATATCGGATGTATCTTTTCGGCAACAGGGGGCTTTCCGTCTCGAATCAGACGAGGGTTTCTCATTTCATTTCAAAAGGATGATGCCGGGTTCCCGGCTTTGCGCCTGGGCAAAATGAGACATGAGCACAAGAAAAGCAGAACAATCACACGATCATGGTGACAATCGATACGATGCATGGCCGCCATGCGGGGAGCGGTCCGGCTTTGAATCAGGGTTCCACCGTCCGGTAGATCAGGACGCGAACGTAGGTCAACAGCAGTTTGTTGTATTCGTTGATGAGAAGGTTGGCGCTGCCCGGCCACATCCACCAGTCGGCCAGATGCACCGTCGGCGCGACCACGGGGTTGGGCACAAGGTCGATGTCGGGCATCGCCATCCACAACTCCAACAGGCTGCGGCGCATGTGGTAATTGGCCGTCACCACCCGCAGCGACCGGAACCCCTGGTCGCGCATCCAATCGGCCGTTTCATAGGCGTTGCCGATGGTGCTGTCGGCGGAATAGCCCAGCGTGATGCAGCATTCCATTTCCTTGGGCGAGCGGCGGGACAGCCGCAACAGCTCCTGCACATCCACCCCATCATAGACGCCGGACACGAACAGCTTGCGCGCGCGGCCTGCGGCCAGAAGTTCCAACCCGGCGCTCAAACGGTTGCTGCCGCCGGTCAGCACGACGATGGCGTCGGTGGCGCGCTGGCTTTGCGGATCGGCGAGTTCCAGGGGCAGGCGCGGCACGTTCGCGACGAACCAGACCAGACCGCCCAGCCACGCGCCAACCACCAGAATGGCCAGAATGACCAACCGTCCGGCGGTGCGCGTCAGCGAGCCGGGCCGCCGCCGCGTCACGGCAGCGACTCCAGCGTGCGCACAACGGTCCAGCGCGCCGTCGCCAGCGCCAGAAGCGCCGCCGCCAGCGGCGTCAGCATCAGCGCCGCCCATTGCCAGGGGGCCAACGTCAGATCGGGCAGCAGGCTGGCCCGCAACCCGCGCGAGGCGTGATGGACCCCGGCCAGCGTGGCGAGCGCCAGAACCAACCCGACCACGCCGCCGCGCAGGCTCAACCCCACGACATGGCGTTCAAACTGGCGGGCGATGTAGCGGTCGGTGGCGCCCATCAGGTGCAGCAGCTCGACGACATGGCGGTGAATCGCCAACCCGGCGCGCACCGAAAAGATCACCGACATCACCCCGGCTCCGCCGATCAGCGCCACCAATCCCAACGCCGCCAGATGCACCGCCCCGGTGAAGGAGCGCAGATCGGCCAGCCACACCGCGTGATCGTCCAACGTGGCGCCGGGGGCCGCCGATTTCAGGTGTCGCGCCAGTCCGGGGACGTCCACCGGCCCGTCGGTGGTCACGTCGATCAGGCGCGGCATCGGCAACAGCGGGTCCGCCGCTTCCGGTCCCAGCCAAGGCTCCAAAAGGCGGGCGGTGTCGGCGCTGGTCAGCGCGCGGGCCGTCTTGACGCCGGGGGAGGAGCGCAGGACGGTCAAGGCGGCTTCCACCCGTTCATCCAGCGGCGGGGCGTCGCCGCCGGGCAGGGGGGCGATCTGGACGGTCAAGCCGCCCGCAAGGCCGCTGTCCCAACGCTGGGCCATCTCCGACACCATCATCGCCCCGGCCAGGGCCAGCGTCGCCAGAAACACCATCAGCGCGGTGATCCAGACCAGAAAACGCGCGGATGGGTCGCGGGCCAGCGGCAGGTCCGACGGGCGGCTGAGGAGGAACAGGGCCATGCTTCAGCCCCCCCGCGCGGTCTGGGCGGGGACCACCTGCAAACGTCCATTGTCCAGATGCAAATGGGGATGGTTGAAGCGGCGGATCAGCGCCTCGTTGTGGGTGGCGATCACCACGGTGGTGCCGAGCTTGTGCAACTCCTCGAACAGATAGAGCAGGCGCATGCCGATGCCGTCGTCGACGTTGCCGGTCGGCTCGTCGGCCAGCAGCAGGCGCGGGCGGTTGATGACCGAACGGGCGATGGCGACGCGCTGCTGCTGGCCGCCCGACAGGGTGGAGGGCTTGGCGTGCAAATGGTTGCCCAGACCGACCCAGCGCAGGATTTCGGTGCAATGCTCCACCATGTCGGCGTCCGAGGCGCCGGCCATGCGCAGCGGCAGCGCCACATTGTCCAGCGCCGACAGGTGGTCGAGCAGGGCGAAATCCTGGAACACCACGCCGATCTGACGGCGCATCTCCGGCAGTTCGGCGCGCGTGACGCGGGCCATGTCGCGTCCGAACAGGGTAATCAAACCGCGCGAGGGCCGGTGCGCCAGATACATCAGCTTCAACAGCGACGATTTCCCCGCTCCGCTGGCCCCGGTCATGAAATGGAACGATCCGGGATTCAGGGTGAAGCTGATGTCGCGCAGCACCTCCGACTCGATGCCGTAGCGCAGTCCGACATTCTCGAAACGAATCACGGTCTCACCACAGACTGGCCTCTGACCGCGCATGATTCCAAGGGATGACCCGTAAGAAAATCACGCACGGCACCGGACAATGCACCCGCCTATGGCTGGAAGTCCACCGTTTCGCCGGTCTGGCGCGCGCAATTGTGGGGGGAAGCCGTTTTGCGCGGCCGCGCTTGAGAAAGCGGGCGAATCCTGACAAGTTCGCCGCCATGATCTGGCTTCGCTCCCTTCTCTTCATCGTCGCGTTCTATGGTTGGACCGCGTTGATGTGCTTCGCCCTGTTGTGGATGCTGCTGCTGCCGCGCCCGCAGATGATCGCCGTCGTCGTCTGGTATCTGCGGACGCTGGCCTGGATGGAGCGCGTGATCGTCGGCATCCGGTACGAGGTGCGCGGGGCCGAACACATCCCCGACGGCGCCTTCCTGCTGGCGGCCAAGCATCAATCCGCTTGGGAAACGATGAAGCTGCATCTTCTCGTGCGCGATCCGGCGGTCATCCTGAAACGCGAATTGATGTGGATTCCGATTTGGGGCTGGTACGCGTCCAAGGCCAAAATGATTCCAGTGGATCGGGGGGCCGGGGGCGCGGCGATCAAATCGCTGATCCGCAACTCCCGCCCGGTGCGCGACGAAGGCCGCCCCATCGTGATTTTCCCGCAAGGCACGCGGGTTCCGGTTGGAACCTACACGCCCTATCGGGTCGGCGTCGGCGTGCTGTACGAAAGCCTGAAGATTCCCATTGTGCCGTTGGCCCTGAACGCCGGGCTTTATTGGCCGCGCCACAAATTCCTCAAACGGCCTGGCGCCATCGTGGTGGAGTTCCTGCCCCCGATTCCCCCCGGTCGACCGCGCGCCGAGGCGATGCGCGACCTTGAGGAGCGGTTGGAGGCGGCCAGCGACCGGTTGGTGATGGCGGCGGGCGGCCCGCCGACGATTCGCCCGCCGGCGGTCGCCCCGGCGGATCGGCGGGAGCGTTCGGCCCCCGCCTCCGTCTCCTGAACGGTTTGTCTTAAGCGTCGGTCGTCGGGTCGGTGGTCGGCTGGGCGGCGACCGCCGTTCCGGTCATCGGTTCGATGCCGGTGAAGGCGATGCGGGCGGTTTGGCCGATGGTGATGGCGTGAACGCCGGTCAACGCGCCGGTGGACACCCATTGACCGGCGGTCAGCGGGCGACCCAACCGCGCCGTCACGCTCAGCGCGAAGGCCAGGGCGGCGGCGATCCCGCCGGGCAGCTTGTCCGCCGCGCCCGTGCCGACGCTTTGGCCGTCGATGTCCGTTTCCGCGCGAATCGCCTTCAGCTCGCCCAAGCCTTCGGCGATCTGCGGGCCGATCACCAGCCCGATGTTGTTGCCAAAGGACGGCACCGACGCCATCGGTCCCAGCGCCATGACCGACGACAGGGCGTTGCCCGCAACCTCGATTCCGGCGTGGACGGCGCCGACGAAGGCGGCGGCTTCCGTCGGGCTGTAGTCCAGACGGTCGGGTGGGGCGTCGGCGGCGACGCGCACCACGAACTCCGCCTCAACCGCGCCAAAACCGCCCGCGATCACCGGAAAGCGCAAGGGATCGCCGGTCCAGGATGTCACCGTGTTCGCGAACACCGGACCAACGAAGCGGATGGCGCCCAAGCGTTCGGTCAACGCGGGCGGGACAAGGGCGACCTTCCAGCCCGCCACCGCGTCCGGCCACGCCGCCGTCACCGCGTTTTGGATGGCGTAGGCGGTGGCCAGATCTTCGGGCAGGGCGCCCGGAAAGGCGTCGATTCCCGTCGCCGCGCGGCGGGCGGCGACCAGCGCGGCGGCGGCGCTGGCGATGGCCGGATCATTGAAGGCCGGTTGGTCAAGCCCGGTGGGGGGTGAGACGGTCATCCTGCCTGCTCCTGAAACGCTGTTGGGTCGGGGCTTGCGCCCGAATTGTCACCAAAGGACCGCATGCCGAACATGGCGTGGCGCGACTGTAGCGGCGTGGGCGCGTGGGGGAAAGCGCGGGATGGTCAGGGCAATCGCTTGAACGGTTGCGCATTGAAGAAAGCCCTTCTCCCCTTGCGGGGCGGGAACGCCGAACGCCAAAGGCGTTCATAGTTCCCGCAGGTTGGGATGAGGGGTGCGGCCCGGCCCAACGGGGCTGGGAAGGTTCCTTTTCCCCCTCACCCCAACCCCTCTCCCGCGAGGGGAGAGGGGCTTATTCTGTCTTCGATGCTTCAAGCGATTGCCCCGGCGGGATGGTGGCGGGGACTGGACGAGGCGACGGTCTGGGGCGCAGACTTGCGCGGTTCGCACAATGGGAGGCTCCATGTCCGCCGCCGCTGTCATTGACCCGTCCATTCGGGACGCGCTGTTCGCCCGCATCGCGGATCGCCGCGACGAGCTGGTCGCGCTGACTCAGGCGCTGATTCGCATCCCCACCATCAACCCGCCGGGCGACGTCTACGCCGACTGCGCCGAATTGATCGGGCGGCGGTTGGCGGCGCGCGGTTTCCAGGTGGAGTATGTCCGCGCCGTCGGCAGCGCGGGCGACAGCGACCGTTACCCGCGCGTCAACGTGATCGCCCGGATCGAAGCCCCCCGGCCCGGCCCTTGCGTGCATTTCAACGGCCACATCGACGTGGTGCCGCCCGGACAGGGTTGGACCGTCGATCCCTTCGCCGGGGTGGTGAAGGATGGTCGGGTGTATGGACGGGGCGCCTGCGACATGAAGGGCGGCGTCGCCGCGTCGATCATCGCGGTGGAATCCTTGCTCGACGCCGGGTTGCTGACGGCGGGCGCGCTGGAGATCTCCGGCACGGTGGACGAGGAGTCCGGCGGCTTTGGCGGGGTCGGGCATCTGGCCAAGCTTGGGTATTTCTCAAAGCCGCGCGTCGATCACGTCATCATCCCCGAACCTTTGAACGTGGACCGGGTGTGCGTCGGCCATCGCGGCGTCTGGTGGGCGGAGATTGAGACCAAGGGCCGCGTCGCCCATGGCTCCATGCCCTTTCTCGGCAATTGCGCGGTGCGCCATATGGGGGCGGTGCTCCACCGGATTGAGGAGGAGTTGATCCCCCGTCTGTCCCAAAAACGCACCGACATGCCGGTGGCGCCGGAGGGCGCGCGGCAATCCACCATCAACATCAACGCCATCCATGGCGGCCAGCGCGAAGATCATGACGGGTTGCCCAGCCCGATGGTTCCCGACCGATGCCGGATGGTCATCGACCGCCGCTATCTGATTGAAGAGGATCCCGACGTGGTGCGCGGCGAGATCGTCGCCATTCTCGATGATTTGCGCCAGAGTCGTCCCGGCTTCGATTACGATCTGCGCGAGATTCTGACCTTCCTGCCGACGATGACCGACGCCGACGCGCCCGTCGTTCTGGCGGTGGCGGCGGCCATCGAAACCGTGCTGGGCCGACCGGCGCAACGGGTGGTGTCGCCCGGCACCTATGACCAAAAGCATGTGGTTCGCGTCGGCCATCTGAAGGACTGCATCGCTTACGGTCCCGGCATCCTCGATCTGGCCCACCAGCCCGACGAGTATGTCGGCGTCGACGACATGGTTCAGGCGGCGAAGGTCATGGCTCTGGCGACGCTGGCGCTGTTGGCTGGGGGGGCGGGACGCTGACCGGCACGGCGCGCAGGCCGGTCAGTTTGGCCAACAGGGGATCCAATTGGTCCACCGAAACCGGGTGGCTGAACAGGAAACCCTGGTAGCTTTCACAGGTGAGGTCGCGGAGCAACCGCAACTGCTCCTCCGTCTCCACCCCTTCGGCGATGACCGACAGGCCAAGGCTGCGGCCCAACCCGACGATGGCGCGCGGCACCGAGGCGTTGCTGATTCCCTTGGGCAGATCCTGAACAAAGGAGCGGTCGATCTTCAGCTTGTCGATGGGCAGCCGGTGCAGGTAGCTGAGCGACGAATAGCCGGTGCCGAAATCATCCAGGGCGATCAACACGCCGCGTTCTTTCAGCGCGTTCAGGGTGGCGGTGGCCCCGTCGATGTCCTCGATCAGCGTGCTTTCCGTCACCTCGATTTCCAGCTCCGGCCCGGCCAGCCCGTTCGCGTCGAGCGCGCGGGCGACCTTGATCGGCAATTGTCCGTCGCGGAATTGCGCGCCCGACACGTTGACGGCCACCGGGATGTCCAGGCCGAACTTGTCCTTCCAGCGGCGGATTTGGGCGCAGGCTTCGGTCAGCACCCAATCGCCCATGGCGACGATCAGCCCGGTTTCCTCGGCGACGGGCAGGAAGCGGCCGGGCAGGATCAGCCCCTCATGCGGATGGCGCCAGCGGATCAGCGCCTCCATCCCGACAATGTGGCCGTTGGCGGTGTCCACTTGCGGCTGATAGACCAAAAACAGCTCGCCCTGAGCGATGGCGTGCCGCAAATTGCCTTCCAAATCCATGCGGTCGCGCGATTTTGTCCCCATTTCGCGGGTGACGAAGCGGTAGCCGTTCCGACCGCTTTCCTTGGCGTTGTACATGGCGATGTCGGCGCAGCGGATCAGCCCTTCGGCGTCGTCGGCGTCGTCGGGGTACAGGCTGATGCCGACGCTGGGCGTCACGACGAAGCTTTGCCCGCCGACGACGAACGGGCTGGCGAGATGCGCCACCACCTTTCCCGCCACCTGCGCGGCGTCGTCGGGACCCGTCACCTGACGGGCGACGATCAGAAACTCGTCGCCGCCCAACCGCCCGACCGTGTCCGATTCCCGCAAGCCCGCTTGCAGGCGGCGCGCGACCGAGCGCAGCACCTCGTCGCCGAAGGAATGGCCCAGACTGTCGTTGATGACCTTGAAACGGTCGAGGTCGATGAACAGGACGGCGACTTTGTCGCCGTCGCGCCGCGCCTCTTTCAACGCCTGGGCGATGCGGTCGAACAGCAACACCCGGTTGGGCAGTCCGGTCAGCGCGTCGAAATGGGCCAGATACTGGATGTGCTGCTCCGCCCGCCGCTTCTCGCCGACATCCTCGACAAAAACGAGCGCGAACAGAAACTCTTGATCCGACGTCACGGGTTGGAAATGCAGACTGAAATGACCGCGCCGCCCGCCGAGCAACAGAGGCTGGTCGATCTCCAGCTTGCCGCTGTCGCCTTGCAGGGCGGCGTCGAGCGCGACCACCGCCGACTGGTCCGCCGCGCGCAGCCGCATGTCCACGCCGACCAATTCGGTGCGCGACATCCCGGCGGCCTGGGCGAAGGCCGGGTTGCAATCCATGATGAGTCCATCATGGCCGATCAGGGCGATGCCCAGCGGAGCCTGGGTAAAGAGCTGGTGGCGTTCGACCTCTTGCCGCCGCAGCGACGCCGTGATGCGGTCGGCCAGAACCAACGCGCGCGCGCGGGTGGCGGTCATCGACCGCATCATCTGGAACAGCGCCAGACTGAGCGTGAGACCGGCGAACAGCACGGCGGGCGGCGTCCAGGGCTGCCCGCCAAGATCCGCGTCTGGGTGATTGGTGTAGCGCACCGTCCACGGCTGCCCGCCGACCATGATGCTTTGCAGGGAGGAAAATTGCGGTTCGTCTTGTCGTTGCGGGTCGTTGCGGTACAACGGAAAATCCACCGCCGCCGGGGTGTCGAAAATTTCGACGCCGACGTCGGGGCGGTTGTCGGGGAACAGACCGTCGATCAACGGAGCGATTCGCACCGGAGTCAGGACGACGCCGGAGAAAGTGGCGCGCCGGGCGAATTCGGTGACGGGATCGCGGTCGGCGCGGTAGGTCGCCTGATACAGGATGAAGGCGGGTTGCGGTCCGCTGGTTTCGTCGATCTTCAGCGTGATCGCGCGGGTCGCCGTCGGCTCGCCGCTGTCGCGCGCCCGTTCAATGGCGTTGCGGCGAACGCCTTCGGACATCATGTCGAAGCCAAGCGCCCGGTTGTTCCCCTCGTTGGCCGGGGCGGCGAAGATGTTGATGACTCGTTCGGCTCCGGCGTTTTCCGGCCAGATGTGAAAATTATTGGCTCCATCGGCGCGCATGGCGGCGATCAAATCCTGTCCCTGATTGGCCGGGATCGCGCGGGCGTAAGCGACGGCGATGATGCCGGGGTAGCGTTCGGAGATTCGCAGGCCTTCGACGAATTTCCGCCATTCGGCGCTGCGGATGGCGGGAAAGGCGGTGACGACCGAGGCCGCCCCACGCGCCACCTGCCTGTACACCGCCAGCCGGTCAGCCAGATGGCTGTGCAATTCGCCGACCCGCAGGGAAAAGCGGTGCTGTCGCTCGTCTTTCAGGGCCTGGATCGATTGATCCCACGCCAGCAGCGTCAGACCAAGGCCAACCACCAGGGCGAGCCAGGGCGCGCGGCGGGCCAGCGTCGGCACGGATGGCGGTGACGCGGGCGCCAAGGGGTCCGCCGTTGGCGGTTGCGGCGCCGCGCTCATCAGAACTCCTTCAAAATCTTTGGGCTGTGGATCAGCAAGGTCTCGATCATGCCCAGGATTTCTTCAATCTTGGTGCGGGTCGCGTCCAACTCGTCCGCCGTCTTGTCGTCGATGCCCGCTTCCATCAACATGGTGTCGAAGGTGTGCAGGGTTTCGTTGAACGCCTTTTGCTCCGCTTCCAGCACGTCAAAGGCGCCGAGCGAACTGGTCAAGGCCAGGGGCGGGTCGCTGACAAAGCTGTGGCTGATGTCGGTGAAAATGGCGATGGCGGTCAATTTCTGCCGCAACACCCATTGCGGGAAATTGTCGGGAAGCTCCTTTCCCGCTTCTCCCAACCGTTCCTGGATGGAAAAAATCAACCCCTGGATGTCGAGGTAGGCGTTGCGGATCTCGCGAAAGCGGGGGAAGGTTTTCGGTTTTCCCCCCGCGCGCAAACGACCAAGAGTCGCAATGTCTTCCGTAAGCTTTCGGGCCATCCGAAGAACGACGATCGTCACCTTCGCCATAGACAGCCTCCACTTACGCTCACGCTCGCCTCTTCCGCTGCCGATGGAACCCGGAGCCAGCCTACACCAAGCTCAGGGCGCTCCGGTAGTGTTACAACATCGTAAGAGTCAATTGCGTCGTTCCGCCACTGGCCGCCAACGGCGCCGGGGGTTCGCCCAAGGTCGCGCCATGGCGTTGACGCCCTGTCCGGCGGCGGGTACAAGCGAAGGGTCGCTTCAGGAAAGTCCGCGTTCTCATGGATCTCATCGTCGCCGCCCATTTGGAAAAGCGCGGTCGCCGTCGATCCTGACGGTTTCGTTTAGGCTGTCCGCTTGTTCCCGAGATCGGTCGCCGCGCAACGCGCGGTTGACTTGCGATGAGGTTTGCGTCCATGAATTCCTTGTTTTGGGCCGCGTTCCAGGGCTTTTCCCTGGGCGGTGGGTTGATCGTCGCCATTGGCGCGCAAAACGCCTTTGTGCTGCGGCAAGGGCTGGTGAAGCGCCATGTCCTGCCGTTGGTTTTGTTTTGCGCCTTGAGCGACGCGCTGCTGATCGCCGCCGGATCGGCGGGGTTCGGCACGCTGGTGTCGTCCAGCCCGGTTCTGTTGCAGGCCGCCGCCTATGGCGGCGCGGCGTTTTTGGGGTTTTACGGGTTCCGCGCCTTTCGCAGCGCCTTCACCGCGCAAAGCCTGAGCGCGGACGGGGCGGCCAATCTGCCCTTGGGCCGGGCGCTGGCGACCGTGGCCGCCTTCACCTACCTCAACCCGCATGTGTATCTGGACACCGTGGTTTTGCTGGGCGGCATCGCCGGGCGCTATGCGGTCGATGAGCGGGTGTGGTTCGCCGGGGGGGCCATGACGGCGTCGTTGGCCTGGTTCGCCGCGCTTGGCTATGGCGCGCGGCTGCTGGCCCCGCTGTTCGCCAAGCCGCTGGCCTGGCGGGTGCTGGACAGTCTGATCGGGGTGGTGATGTCGGCGTTGGCGCTCAGCCTGCTGGTGTCCGGGGTGACGGGCGGTTGATGGCGGGCGGCGCGGATTCCCTGTGGCGTCCGGGCATCGACGCTCTGGCTTTTCAGCCGCCGGGTCATCAGGGCTTTTGCGCCGTGCACCGTCTGGCGTTTCGGGCGCTGTTGGGCCGGGCGTTGCTGGGGCCGACCGGAACGCCGGAAGAGTGTCTGGCCTTCTTCGCCGCCCACCGACCGGCCTTTGAGCGGGCGGCGGCGGCGAAGATCCAGCGGCGTGGGTTGGACGTCGCGGCCAATCTGCATTTGACCAGCCGCGACGTGGCCCGCGCGTTGGCGGACGCGTTTTAGAAACCCATGCGCCGAGGCAGCCACAACGCCAGCTCCGGCCAGATCACCACGGCGATCGTCACCATCAGCATGGTGATGAGCGGCCAGATCACCCAGCGGACCGTGCTTTCCATCGTGCAGCCGGTCATCCGGCAGGCGACCATCAGATTGACCGCCATCGGCGGGGTGAATTGCCCCACCGCGATCATCAGCGTCAGGACCACGCCGAACCAGGTCAGATCCCAATGATAGGCGGTGGCGATGGGAATCAGCAGCGGCAGCAGGATGATGAAGATCGAAATGCCGTCCAGGAAGGTGCCGACGACGACCAGCATCAGGATCAGCAAAGCCATCACGCCGTTTTCGCCGATGCCCAGATTCAAAATGCCCTGGGTGATCGGGTCAATCACCGACAAGGTGCTGAGCGCCCAGCCGAAGACGCTGGCCAGGGCGATGACCGTCAGAATGATGGCGGAGATTTCCGCCGCGTCGACCAGCATGGTGTAGAGGTCGCGCAGCTTGATCGTCCGGTAGATCACCATGCCCAACAACAGGCCGTAAGCGACGGCGATCACCGCCGCCTCGGTCGGGGTGAAGATGCCGAAACGCAGGCCCCCCAGAATCAGCACCTTGGCGAACAGACCAAGCGCGGCGTCCCACAGGCTGCTCCAAAAAGGTGGGCGCGGCTCGTGCGACAGCTCCGCGCCCAGATTGTGCTTGCGGGCCAGCCACAGGGTGGGAACGATCAGGGCCAGACCGGCCAGCGTGCCGGGGATGATGCCCGCCGCGAACATCGAGGTGGTCGGCGCGGCGGGAACCAGCACGCTGTAGATGATGAGCGCCACCGACGGCGGAATCAGGATGTCGGTGGCCGAGGCGGCGGCGATGGTGCTGGCGATGAAGGGGCGGGGATAACCGGCGCGGATCATGCTGGGGGCCATCACGCCGCAGACCGCCGCCGCGATGGCTGGCCCGGAGCCGGAAATGCCGCCCATCATCATGGTGACGACCACGGCGATGACCGCCAGCGACCCCCGGCCGTTGCCGATGATCGAGGTGGCGAAGCGCACCAGCTTTTGCGCCACGCCGGATCGGTCGAAGATGGTTCCCGCCAGCACGAACATCGGGATGGTCAGCAGCGGGTATTTGGCGATGCCGGTGTAAACGCTGGTCGGCACCGAAATGATGCCGAGATGCGCGGTGGCGATGGTCGCCGTTCCCGCCAGCCCCAGGGCGGCGGCGATGGGAACGCCCAACAGCAGCATGACCAGGAAGGAGCCGAAAAGCAGTGCGGTAATCACGCCTCGCCCTCCAGCTTTTCAACGCCCCGGTGGATGCGGATGATCCGCCCGACGGCGCGGGCCAGCACGGCGACCGACAGAACCGGCAAACAGATCGTGTAGATCCATTGCGGCAGACCCAGGGCGGGGGACGTCACCTCGAACCGATAATCGTCCCAGGTGCTCCAGGCGCCGTAGACCACCAGCAATCCGTACATCACGACCATGCACAGCATGGCGAAGATTTCCGCCCGCCGCCGGTTGGTGGGCGACAGCTTGTCCGTCAGGAAGGTGATGCGGATGTGGCGGTCCTTCACCACCGCCGCCGACGCGCCGAGGAAGGTCAACACCACCATCAGGGCGATGGAGTATTCTTCCGTGAAGGCGAAAGAGATGTCGGTCAGATAGCGCATGACCACGTTGGCGAAGGTGATGAGCGCCACAAGCGCCATGGTCGCGGCGACCAGCGTCTCTTCGATGGTCAGAGGGACGCGCGGTTTTGGCGTCGGCCTTACGACGGTGGGGTCATGATCGCTCATCGTGCCAATTTCCTGCTGGTGAGGGCGGGATTATTCCCAGCGCCGCCGGTTTTTGGCAAGAAACTATCGGACCGACGAACGGTTCGGCGGCGGCGTTTCCGCGATGGCAGCCATGCCGCCGCCTTCGTCGGCGTCCTGGTCGGGTCCGTCGGTCGGCAGGGTCAGGGTGAAGCGGCTGCCGACGCCCAGTTGGCTGTCCACCTGGATGGTTCCGCCATGCAGGGTGGCGATGCGGCGCACCATGTTCAGTCCGACGCCGCTGCCCGCCGCGCCGCTGGCGTTGGGCGCGCGGAAAAAGCGGTCGAAGATGTGGGGCAGGGCGTCGGGTGGAACGCCGATCCCTTGATCGGTCACGGCCAGAACGGCCAGCGCGCGGCCATCCTCGGCCTGCTCGGTCCAGGCGCGCAGATCCACCCAACCACCGGGCGGAGAGTATTTCAGGGCGTTGCCCAAAAGATTGTGGACGCACAACTCCAACAAGGCCGCGTCGCCGACCAACCGCGCCGGGCAATCGGTCAGGTCCAGCGTGATCGGCTGGTCGCCCGCGTCGTCGTTGGGCGCGGCGTCGGCGACGGCGCGCAACAGAGCGGGCCAGTCAATCCGCTCCATGCGCAACGTCACAGTGGGGTGTGACAGCCGGTCGTCGGCCAGACAGCTTTCCAAAAGATTGACTTGGCGGCGGACCGCCTGGCGAATCCGGTCCAGTCGCGGCAGCATCGACGGCGCGTCGCGCTCCGCCTCCATCCGCAGAAGTTGCGCGGCGCTGTCGATGATGGCGAGCGGGGTTTTGAATTCGTGCGCCGCCATCGACAGATAGCTGTTCAACGCGTGCTTGGCCTCCTGCTCCGCCACGAATCGCGCTTCGGCTTCGGCGCGCGCGGAGTCCAGGCGTTGGACCGTCTCCTCCAGCCGGGCCTCAACCCGGCGGCGGTGGGTGACGTCGCGCAGCAGCAGCAGATGGCCGACCGACCGCTCCCCCCCGCTGGACAGGGCGACGCGCGTCGCCTCGAAGGCGCGGCGTCCAGCGCCCTGCCCCAGGCTGACGAGGCGGGCTTGCAAGCCATCGGGGGGAACGTTCCGTTCGGCCAGCGCCGGACCAAGTTCGGGCAGGTCGCTCAACCGCCGTCCGATCAGACCGTTGGGCGCGCTGGCCAGCGCCAAGGCCGCCGGATTGGCCTCCACCACCGTGCCGTCGGCGTCGAGCACCAGAACGGGGTCGGGCACCGCGTCGAGCAGAGCGTGCCGGGCCACCGGCAGCAGCGCGAACAGGCGCCGTCGGGTGATGAGCCAATAAAAGACCGATCCCATCAGCAGGAAGCTGAACGGCGTCGGATCGAAATCGAAGAGAAGGGCGCTGTCGGTGACATAGCCGATGTTCGCCATCCACGGCGCCGCCATCGCCAACAGGAATCCCAGATAATGGCTGCGATAGGCGGGCGCGGCGCGGTGAATGCCGCTGGCGGTGACGACGACGCTCAACACCATGAAGGCGTACAGATAGACCGTGGTGGCGAAGAACCAAAAGCCGTGGCTGTAATCCAACGCCGCGCCCGGTTGATCGCTGATTGGGATGGCGGAGACATACATCAGCCGGTGCAGGTCGTTGGTCATCGCCACGCCCCAGGTCAGCAGGCCCATGCCGATGGGAATCAAGCGCCAACGCGCGGACAACTCCCCATGGATGTAGGACCAGATGAACAGGGTCCAGAAGCTGGGGGCGCCGACGATGCCGATCCAGGCCATCTTGGCCCAGAACTGCTTGTCGTCCGGCGTGACGACCAGGATTTCCAAAGCGGCGGCGGTCGCCCACCAGGACGCCGACAGTTGCATCGCCACGAAATTCACCCGACCGGGGAAGGGCGGCAACCGTCCGCTGCGCCACGCCATCCACAGCGTGACCAGAACCGCGCCCAACAGCAGGGTGGCGGGCGCGCTCAGCATGGATGACAGGGGTGGGCGGACAAGGGACGCTTCCGAAGTGTGGCGTGGAGAAAGCTGCAAACCACCGATAGCATTTTTGACGCGACGGGGGAGCCGCCCCGCGCGCATCCGTCCTATGCGACGCCACACTTCAGAAGCGTCGGCAATCAGGCGTAGGCGTAAGGGCCGCCCCGATCCAGCGCGCGGCGGTAGGCCGGGCGGGCGTGGACGCGCTCCAGCCACGCCGTCAGGGCCGGTCGGCTGGCGTCCAGACCGGCGCGCGACGCGGCGGCTTCCAAGGGGAAGCTCATCTGAATGTCGGCGACGCTGAACTCAGGTCCGGCGAACCAGGAGGACGCGCTGAGATGAGCCTCCAGATAGTCCAAATGCTGGGTCAGGCGCGGACCGACCATGGCGGCGGTCACGGCTCCGGCGATTTTGCGGGCGACCGGGCGCAGGAAAAAGGGCATTGGCGGGCGGCTCATCCGGTCCAGAACCAGCTTCAGCAGCAACAGGGGCATCAAGGAGCCTTCGGCGTAATGCAGCCAGTAGGTACAGGCGCGTCGTTCCGCCGTGGCGGGCGGCGGGCGCAAGCGACCGTCGCCATAGGTCTCGACCAGATATTCCAGAATGGCGCCGGATTCGGCGATGGTCAGGTTGGTTCCGGCCCCGTCATCGTCGGTGATGACCGGCGATTTGCCCAGCGGGTGGATCGCGCGCAGGCTGGCCGGAGCGGCCATCGTCTGCGGATCGCGTTCGTAGCGGACGATGTCATAGGGGACTCGCAGCTCTTCCAGCAGCCAGAGGATTCGCTGGGAGCGCGAGTTGTTCAAATGATGGACGGTTATCATGACGAGGCCCCGACGTCTTGCGGTTGTTGGGCGCTGGCCGGATGGGCCACGCGCCGATTGCACCTATACGTCAAGAAGGCCGCGTCGGTTCACCGCCAAGGAAAATGGCGCCGGAAAACCGGCGCCATGGGGCGGGGACGCAGGGATGGAGAGAGGTCAGGCGCGGCGCAGAGAACCGACGAAATCGCCGACCTGGGCCTGCATCGCGTTGACGCGGCTTTGCAGGGTGTTCATGGCGTCGCGCAGGCGTCCAGTGGCGTCGCCGGTCTGTTCGGCGGCGGAGGTGGTGGCGTTGACGTCGCCCAACAGGGCGCGCACGCCCTGCGCCGCTTCGTTCACGCCGCGTCCGATTTCGCCGGTGGCGGCGTTCTGTTCCTCGACCGCCGCCGCGATGGACGCGCTGATTTCGCTGACGCTGCTGACGACCTTGGCGATTTCGGTGATTTCGCTCGCCGCCGCGCCGGTCGAATCCTGAATGGCGCGGATCTGGCTTTCGATCTCCTCGGTCGCCTTGGCGGTTTGATTGGCCAGGGCCTTGACCTCGCCCGCCACCACGGCGAAACCCTTGCCCGCTTCGCCCGCGCGCGCGGCTTCGATGGTGGCGTTCAGCGCCAACAGATTGGTTTGGCTGGCGATGGAGTTGATGAGCGTCACCACGGCGTTGACCTTGTCCGCCGCCTGGACCAGCCCGGCGACCCGCTCCTCCGCCCGATTGGCGCGCACCGACGCCTCCCCGGCGATCTGTTGGGAGCGCTGGGCCTGGCCGGAAATTTCACGGATCGACGCGGCGAGCTGTTCGACCGCCGCCGCCATGCTGTCCACGCTGCTGTTGACCGACGCGGCGTTTCCGGCGGCGCGCTGGCTGACTTCGCCGTTGCGTTCGGCGGCGGCGCTCAGTTGGCGGGTCGAGTCGCCCATCTGGTTGGCGGTGGCGCAGACCTCCGTCATCACCGAGCTGACCTGACGCTCGAAATTGTCGGCGACCCCGGCGATGGCGGCGCGACGGTCGGTTTCCGCCCGATGGCGCATCCGCTCCTGCTCAGCCTGGAGCTGCTGCTTTTCGATGCCTTGCTCCTTGAAGACCTGCACGGCGGCGGCCATTCGGCCAATCTCGTCGCTGCGCTCTTGCGAAGGCACGACGGTGGCGGTGTCGCCAGCGGCCAGTTGCGACATGGTGGCGGTCAACTGAACGATGGGCTTGGTGGCGCCGCGCACGATCCAGAACAGCACGCCGCAGACGGCGACCAGGGCGAGAAAACCGGCGATGGCCAGCATGGTCGCCCGCTCCAGCGCCTGTTTTTCGGCCCGCGCGGCGGACAGGCGCACCTCGACCGAGCCGAGAACCGCCGTCTTGCCGTCGGCCTTGCGGACCACGTCGGCCTTGCGCACCAGGATCAGCGAGCCGCTGGCCGCCGCGTCGCCGTGGCTGGCGAACACGGCGCCCTTGGGATCGACCACCTTGCTGCTGACATAGTCCGGATCATTGCCAAGCGCGGCGAGCTGCGACGTCGCCGATTCCTTGTCGACGTTCCACAGGGCTTCCGTCAGGCCGCCGGCGATGATGTTCGTGGTGACGTTGGCGCGGTCCTCCAGCGAGGTGCGACCGTCTTCCAGATTGATTTTCGCGGCGCTGACGACGGTGATGAGAGCCATCACGGTGACGATCAGGGCGATTGGCACGACCACGCGCATGGCCAGCGCCCGGGTTACAAACTTCAGCATCCTACTGGCTCCCCTTCTGGTCGGCGCCCCGATTCCCTGCAACCGGGGTGGCGTCATCCTGGCAACGGTGTCAACGGTGCGATCAAGAAAGAATTCCCGTCTGGACGCTGGAGGCAACCAATGCGAGAAATTTCCCCTACTCCCCAGATGGCGGCAATTTTGTGTGCTTTTTCTGTTTTAGTACAGCGTCAGGACTCTTAAACTTTCGTTACGCAAACGACAGTCTATAAGGCTTAACAAGGATTTGCATGCCCAAATTTCATCGGGGAAACCCTGAATGAGCCTTGGGATCGGCGGCGACCCGGTTCCGGGCCGCCGTGGAATTTTGACGGACGTTGCCTGAACGGCGCGGCGGATCTTGCGCAAGGCATGGCCCAGTCCTCACTATGCGCGGCGGGAGTCGCGGCGTGTGGATGTCGGCTTTGCGCAACCAAAGATCGGGATTCTCAGGGTGCGTGACTCAAACGGGTCCCGGCGGACGGCGCGCGGCGGGGCTGAGCCAACAAGCGCCGATGGGAGCCATCGCCGTGACGTCCTTCATCCTCAACCCCGCCGCGCCCAAATGGGCGAGCCTGCCCAGCCATCGGTCCTGGTTGCTGGGTCAAGCGAATGATTTGTTCGCCTTTTTTGAGCGGGCGAGCATCAACCCGCTGGGCGGCTTCCATGATTTGGACCGGCGGGGCCAGCCGACGCCGGTCGGCGCGCCGCCGGGCGGGCGGCCGGGCCGCGCCCTGCATGTGACCACCCGCATGGTCCATTGCTACTCCATCGCCCATCTGCTCGGGCGGCCCGGCGCCGACGCGCTGGTCGATCACGGCATGGCCTTTCTGTGGAACGGCCACCGCGACTCCGTCCATGGCGGGTATTTCTGGGGCGTCGGCTATGACGCGCCGACCGACGACAGCAAGCAGGCCTACGGCCACGCCTTCGTCCTGCTGGCGGCGTCGAGCGCCAAGCTGGCCGGGCATCCCGACGCCGACCGGCTGCTGACCGACGTCTCCACCATCCTCCATGACCGCTTTTGGGAGGAGGAGCACGGCGCGGTGGCGGAGGAGTTCAGCCGCGACTGGCGACCCCTGGACAATTATCGCGGCCAGAACTCCAACATGCATCTGACCGAAGCCCTGATGGCGGCGTTCGAGGCGACCGGGGACGGCAATTATCTGCGGATGGCCGAGCGGATCGCCGATTTGATCGTCCGCCGCCACGCCGCCCAAAACGCGTGGCGGCTGCCGGAGCATTTCACCGAGGATTGGACGCTCGACCGCGATTATTCGGGCAGCCCGATGTTCCGCCCCTACGGCACGACGCCCGGCCATTGGCTGGAATGGGCGCGGCTGCTGTTGCAACTGTGGGAGATGGGCGGACGGCGGATTGATTGGATGCCGGGGGCGGCGGCCAGCCTGTTCCGCCAAGCCGTGGCCGATGGCTGGGACGCGGCGACCGGCGGCTTTTACTACACGTTGGAATGGGACGGCTCGCCCCGCATCCGCGAACGCTACTGGTGGCCCTGCTGCGAGGGCGTCGGCGCGGCGGCCTTCCTCAACGCCATCGACGGCGATCCGTTTTATGAAGACTGGTATCGGCGCGTCTGGAACTTCAGCGCCACCCGCCTGATCGACCGCGAGCATGGCGGCTGGCATCCCCAGCTTGGCGAGGACATGCAACCCACGGTCAACCCGTTCTTCGGCAAGCCCGACCTGTACCACGCGCTGCAAGCCTGCCTGATTCCGCTGGTCCCGACCGCTGGCAGCATCGCCGGCGGGCTGGCGCAGGGCCGGATCAACCTTGGGTGAGGATGGCGCGGGCATGACGGGCGTGTTCAGCAGCGACGGCAAGGGCGGCTTCGTCGGCCCGTTCGGCGTCGGCCCCTTTGGCGGCGGTCTGGACGTGCTGCGCGGGCGCGCCATGCCGTCGCTGTTCGAGGCGCTGGACAAGCAGTCCGAAGGCACGGTGGCGGTGGACCGGAACGCCCGCGTCATCTGGATCAACGCCAAATACGCCAAGATGCTGGGGATCGCCGACCCGGCCCTGGCGATTGGCCGCGAGGTGGAGGAGATCATCCCCAACTCGCAGATGCGGCAGGTCATCACCAGCGGCCAGCCGATCCTCTTGGATCTGATGCTGTTCGGCGCGCAACGGCTGGTGGTGTCACGCTTTCCACTGACCGACGACGGCGGCGCGGTGATCGGCGCCGTCGGCTTCGTCCTCTATGACAGTTTGCACCGGCTGAAACCGCTGTTGGCCGAACTGTCGCGCCTGGAGGCCGAGTTGGCGGCGACCAAGCGGCGCTTGGACGAGCGGCGGCAACCGCGCTACACCCTGCAAAGCTACGTCGGCGACAGCCCGGCCTGTCTGGAGGTCAAGCGCAAGGCCCGTCTGGCCGCCCGCACCGACGCGCCGATCCTGCTGATGGGCGAAACCGGCACCGGCAAGGAGCTGATCGCCCAGGCGATTCATGGGTTGTCGGCGCGCACCGGGCGGCCCTTCGTCGGCGTCAACGTCGCGGCGATTCCCGACACGCTGCTGGAGGCCGAGTTTTTCGGCGCGGTGGCCGGGGCCTACACCGGGGTGGACCGGCGCGGGCGCGAGGGGCGCTTCAAAACCGCCGACGGCGGCACGCTGTTTCTCGATGAAATCGGCGACATGCCTTTGGGCTTGCAGGCCAAGCTTCTGCGCGCCTTGCAGGAGCAGGAGATCGAGCCGCTGGGGTCGGATCGCCCGATCAAGGTCGATGTCCGGGTGATCGCCGCCACCAACGTCGATCTGGAACAGCGGATCATCGACGGGCAGTTCCGCGCCGACCTCTATTACCGGCTGAACGTGCTGCCGATCCGCCTGCCGTCGCTGTCGGAACTGGGCAGCGGGCTGGAGGCCATCGCCGAGTCGGTGTTGCAGGAGATCGCCGCCCGCACCGGCCTGCCCGGACGCGGCCTGACGCCGGACGCGGTCGAGGCGCTGAGCCGCCATCCCTGGCCCGGCAACGTCCGCGAATTGCGCAACGTGCTGGAGCGCGCCTGCCTGTTGACCGACAATCGGCGGCTGACGGTGGAGGATCTGGCCGAAGCCCTGCCGACGGTGCGCCGCGCGGCCAGCGCCGCGCTTCCAGTCCCGGCGGCGGCCCCAATTCCCGCCCCGCCGCCCGAACCCGCCGCGCCGCTGCCCGATTACGACACGGCGTTCGACGCGTTCGAGCGCGACCTGTTGCGGCGGGCGCTGGCGCTGAGCGGCGGCAAGGCGGAGGTCGCCGCCCGTCGCCTGGGCGTGTCGCGCGCCGCCTTTTACAAGAAGATGGCGCGTTTGGGGCTGCGGGCGAAGGGGTGAGGTGGCCCTACATATCCATACAATATCGAATTGAATGGATAATATTGGATTGATTGCGTCCGAATGACGCATTCAATCGCCTTGATGTCTGCATTCAATCGGCGTACAAACAGACCAGACAGCGACGACGGTTTTGCGGTGCGCGCGCCGTCGCGCCAGCCCTTTGGCCCGCCCTGCGGGCGAGGGGGCGCCTGTTCGCCGCGCCGTTCCTCTTTCGACCGAGGCTGTCATGCCGAACCAACCGCCCCCCTCCGGCGGCGTCGCCACCGCTTTGCCGTTTCAGGCCGGGCCGACCACAAGCGATCCGGGGCCGATGTATGTCTCGCGCCGCCGCATCCACCCGAAAGCGGTCAAGGGGCGGTATCGCCGCATCAAGACCTGGTTGGGCGTGGTTCTGCTCGCCCTGTTCGTCCTGCTGCCTTGGCTGCGTTGGGATCGCGGGCCGGGGGCGGCCGATCAGGCGGTTCTGTTCGATTTGGGCGAACAACGCTTCTACATCTTCGCTTTGGAGCTTTGGCCCCAGCACATCTATTACATGACCGGGGTGATGATCCTGGCGGCGATTGGGCTGTTTCTCGCCACCACGGTGGCCGGTCGGGTGTGGTGCGGCTTCACCTGCCCGCAAACGGTCTGGACCGATCTGTATGTCTGGATCGAAAAGCTGACGGAGGGCGACCGGGGCGAGCGCGTCCGGCTCGACCGCCAAGGCTGGACGGCGGACAAGATCGCCCGGAAGCTGGTCAAGCACACGGCGTGGATGCTGGTGGCGCTGGTCACGGGGGCGTCCGGGATCTTCTATCTGGCCGACGCGCCGACCTTGACGGCGGCGCTGTTCCGTTTCGAGGCCCCGGAACTGGCGGTGTGGTCGATCCTGTTCATCGCGGCCAGCACCTACGCCATGGCCGGTTTCATGCGCGAACAGATGTGCCTGTATGTCTGCCCCTGGCCGCGCATCCAGGCGGCGATGATCGACGACGACAGCCGCGTCGTCACCTATCAGGCGTGGCGCGGCGAAGGGCGCGCGCCGCTGCGCAAAAGCCAGACCGAGACGGAGCGCAAGGCGGAGGGGCTGGGTGATTGCATTGATTGCGGCGCCTGCGTCCATGTCTGCCCGACCGGCATCGACATCCGCGACGGCCTGCAAATGGACTGCATCGGCTGCGGCCTGTGCGTGGACGCCTGCAACGACGTGATGATCCGCGTCGGACGGCCCGGCGACCTCATCCTGTTCGACACCGAATCGGCGCAGGCGTCCAAGGCGGTTGGCGCGGCCCCGGCGGCGGCGCGCTTCGTCCGGCCCCGCACCATCGTCTACACGCTGGTCATGGTCGTGGTGGTCGGGTTGATGGTCATCAGCGTGTTGCTGAAGCCCAGCGCCGACATCGCCATCCTGCGCGACCGCGCGCCGCTGTTCGTCCAATTGACCGATGGCCGGGTGCAGAACGCCTACACCGTCAAGATCTCCAACATGACGCGGGAGACGCGGCGTTACCGGCTGACGCTGCAAGGCTTGAGCGGCGCGGCGCTGGCCAGCGCCGGGGACACCGGCGAGCGCGACAGCCTGACCCTGACCGCCCAGCCCAGCAGCGTCGCCACCTACCGGGTGTACGCCCGCGTTCCCGCCGCCGCCCTGTCCGCCGCCTCGCTGCCGGTGACGTTCGATCTGCGGGTCGATGACGACGGCGCCAGCGGCAAAAGCGCGGAGCCGCGCGGCGGCGCCCGGCACGACAGCGTCTTTCTCAGCCCGTAACCCTTCGCAGGTGGAGCGCCTCCCATGACCGACCAATCGCACGCCGATCATCCGCATCCGGGTCTGACGCCGATGAATTGCGGCCTGCGGGGGCGCTGTCCCCGTTGCGGGCAAGGGCGTCTGTTCGACGGCTATCTCACCCTGGCCCCGCGCTGCACGGCCTGCGGGCTGGATTTTTCCTTCGCCGATCCGGCGGACGGCCCGGCCTTTTTCGTGATGTCGATCGTCAGCTTTCCGGTGGTCGGATTCGCCGGTTGGCTGGAGGTGGCGATGGAGCCGCCCTTGTGGGTCCATCTTCTGACCTCGCTGCCGCTGTTGCTGATCGGTTGTCTGGGGTTGTTGCGGCCCCTGAAAGGATGGATTGTCTGCGCGCAATACATCCATAAGGCGGCGGAAGCCGAATTGATCGTCCCGCCGCCGGTCGCCGTCGCGGTCGAGACTTGCGCCGCGCCCGCCGCCTCGGTCAAATGACCGTCATGCAGGTGGAACACGACAAGACGGAACCGACCGACGCGGCGGGCTGGACGCCCCGGCTGGCGCGGGCGGAGACCAACGGCGGGGGCAGGTCCGGCAAGGACAAGCCGGTCTACCTCGCCATCGCCGACGCCATCGCCGATGATGTGCGCGAGGGCCGTTTGTCGCCCGGCCAAAGGCTGCCGCCGCAACGGGCCTTGGCGGCGCGGATCGGCCTGGATTTCACCACCGTCAGCCGCGCCTATGGCGAGGCCCGCCGCCGGGGGCTGGTGGACGCCCATGTCGGGCAGGGAACCTTCGTGCGGGCCGCGTCCCCGCCGCCGCTCCCGGTCGCCGCGCCCGTGATGGAGCGCGGAACGGAACGCGGAACGGAGCGGCCCTTCATCGACATGACGATGAATCAGCCGCCGATTCCCGACCGACCCGCCTTACTCGACCAGTTGCGGCGCGGCGCGGCGGACGCGGTGATGGGGTTGGAGCCGCAAACGCTGCTGCGCTACCCGGACAACGCGGGCACCGACGGCGGCGCGGCGGACAAGGCGGCGGCCCTGCGCTGGCTGGCCCCCCGTCTGCCGGGGGTGACGGCGGAACGCTTGACCCTGTGCCCCGGCACCCAAGGGGCGCTGCTGGCCCTGTTGACCCTGCTGGCCCGCCCCGGCGACGTGGTGTGCGCCGAGGCGCTGACCTACCCCGGTTTCAAGGCGGTGGCCCGCCAGCTTGGCTTGACCGTGATTGGCGCGCCGATGGATGGCGACGGGCTGGACCCTTTGGCGCTGCGCGCGCTGTTCGAGCGCTGCCGCCCGACTCTGCTCTATTGCATGCCGACTCTGCACAACCCGACCACGGCGACCATGCCGTTGGAACGCCGTCTCGCCCTGGTGGCGTTGGCGCGGGAGTTTGGCGTCAGCATCATCGAAGACGACATTTACGGCCCGTTGATCCCCGACGGCCCGCCGCCGCTGGCGGCGCTGGCCCCCGATCGGGTGTTCCATGTCCATGGGTTGGCGAAATGCCTGTCGCCCGCCCTGCGCGTCGCCTATGTCGTCGCGCCCGACGCCCGCCAGGCGCTGCGCGTCACCGGGGCGCTGCGTGCCACCACCCTGATGGCCTCGCCGATCACCAGCGCCATCGCCACCCGCTGGATCGCCGACGGAACGGCGGACCGGCTGCTCGCCGCCCTGCGCGAGGAGGCGGAGGCGCGGCAGGCGCTCGCCGCGAGCCTGCTGCCGCCGGAACGCTTCGCCGCCTGCCCGCAAGGCTTTCATTTGTGGCTGAAGTTGCCGCCAAGCTGGACGCGCGGGGAGTTCGCCACCCATCTGCGCACGCGCGGAATCGCCGCCGTGGTCAGCGACACCTTCGCGGCGGGCGATGCGGCGGGCGGGGATTGGACGCCCGAGGCGTTGCGGATTTGTCTGGGGGCGGCGGCGGATCGCGCCGAATGCCGCTGGGTGCTGTCGGTCATCGCCGACGCGCTGGAGCAAATCCCGGCGTTGGCCGGGGTGATTGTATAAAGGTTATCGTGTGAGGTTCCCCCCCCGCCGCGTTTGGCCTACGGTCTTCATACATGTTGCGGAACGGCAAGATCCTGTTTGGAAAGGAAAAGCCCTTCTCCCCCTGCGGGAGAAGGGTTGGGATGAGGGGTGCGGACGGCTGAAAGCCGTTGGAAATCTGAGTTTCCACCCCCTCACCCCAACCCGCGAACCCATCGGATGCCTTTGGCGTCCTCCGGGATTCGCCCCGCGAGGGGAGAGGGGCTTTCTCATTCAGTCACAAATACCTGTCACGATTGCTAAATGTGTGAGTGTGGTTGCCGCGTTTGGCAGGGGGGAACGATCCTCAAACCGGGCTTGTCAAACAGCGGGTCACTGCGCCGTCCAGCCGCCATCCATCGTCAGGGCCGCGCCGCGCATGTTGCCCGCCGCCTCGGAGCAGAGGAACACCGCCAGCTCGCCCAACTGTTCGGGGGTGACGAAGGATTTGGACGGCTGCTTCTCGCTCAGCAACTCGCGACCGGCCTCCTCCACCGACACGCCCTTGGACTCGGCCAGCGCGTCGATCTGCTTTTGCACCAGCGGGGTCAGCACCCAGCCGGGGCAGATGGCGTTGCAGTTGATGGCGCTTTCCGCCATTTCCAGCGCCGTCACCTTGGTCAGGCCGATGACGCCGTGCTTGGCCGCGACATAGGCCGCCTTGTTGACCGAGGCGACCAGGCCATGGACCGAGGCGATGTTGATGATCCGGCCCCAGCCGCGCGTCTTCATGCCGGGCAGGGCGGCGCGGGTGCCGTGGAACACCGCCGACAGGTTGATGGCGATCACCGCGTCCCACCGTTCCACCGGGAAGGACTCCACCGGGGAGACATGCTGAATCCCGGCGTTGTTGACCAGGATGTCGAGACGCCCGAATTCGGCCTCGGTCGCGGCGACCATCGCCTCGATCTGCTCCGGCTTGGACATGTCGGCGCCGTTGTGATCGACGCGGACGCCGAACTCGTCGGACAGCGAACCGCACAGATCGGCGATGTAGGTGGCGTCGCCGAAGCCGTTCAGCATCAGATCGGCGCCCTGCGCCGCCAGCTTGCGGGCGACGCCCAAGCCGATTCCGCTGGTCGATCCGGTGACGAGGGCGGCTTTGCCGTGCAATTGGGTCATGGTGCTCACCCTTCCAGGGGCATGGGACGAAGGTCCGGCGATAGAATCAGTTCGCAACCCGTGTTGGCAAGCACCTGTTCCACCGTGACGCCCGGCGCCGTCTCTTTCAGCACCAGCCCGGCGTTGGTCGGCTCGATCACGGCCAGATCGGTGACGATCAAATCGACCCGCCGCACCGAGGTCAGCGGCAGGGAGCAGCGCTTGACGATTTTGGATTCGCCCTTGGCGCTGTGCTGCATGGCGACGATCACCCGGCGCGCGCCGGTGACGAGATCCATGGCGCCGCCCATGCCCGGCACCATCTTGCCCGGCACCATCCAGTTGGCCAGATGGCCTTCCTCGTCCACCTGCAAGCCGCCGAGCACGGTGACGTCCAGATGCCCGCCACGGATCAGGCCGAAGGACAGGGCGCTGTCGAAGGACGCCGCGCCCGGCAGGGCGGAAATCGGCGAGCCGCCAGCGTCGGTCAGATCGTGATTGTCGGCCCCGGCCACTGGGCCGGACATGCCGACGATGCCGTTTTCCGATTGGAAGAACACGTTGCGCCCGGCGGGCACATAGCGGGCGACCAGCGTCGGCAGGCCGATGCCCAGGTTGCACAGGTCGCCGTCCATCAGCTCCAGCGCGACGCGCTTGGCGATCAGGGTTTTCTCGTCCATGACTTGCCGTCTCCCTGTCTTCAGCGTTTCGCGTTGGTGACGATGTGATCGACCAGAACCGACGGGGTCATCACCGCGTCGGGCGGGATGCAGCCGACCGGGACGATGTCCTCGGCCTCGGCGATCACGACAGCCCCGGCCAACGCCATGATCGGGTTGAAGTTCCGCGCGGTCAGCGCGTAGGTCAAATTGCCGTAGAGATCGGCCTGTTTGGCGGCGACCAGGGCGAAATCGGCCTTGATCGGCAATTCCAGCAAATAGGTTTTGCCGTCAATCTCCACCGTGCGCTTGCCCTCTTCCACCGAGGTGCCGACGCCGGTCGGCGTCAGCACGCCGCCCAGGCCGACGCCGCCGGAGCGGATGCGTTCGACCAGCGTGCCTTGCGGGACGAGTTCCACCTGGATGTCCCCGGCGATCATCTGTTTCTGGGTTTCCGGGTTCAGGCCGATGTGGCTGGTGACGACCTTGGCCACCAGCTTTTCCACCACCAGCTTGCCCAGCCCGACATTGGGCCGCGCGGTGTCGTTGGCGATGATGGTCAGATTGGATTTGCGCTGGCGGATCAACTCGTCCACCAGCCGGTTGGGACCGCCGACGGCCATGAAGCCGCCGATCAGCAGGGACGCGCCGTCGGGAATGCGGGCGACCGCGTCTTCCAGGGAAATCAGTTTGCTCATGGTCAGACGATCCCGGTCAGGTAATAGACGGCGATGACGACGAACACCGCCAGGGTCTTGATGCAGGTGATGGCGAAGATGTCGCCGTACGATTGCCGGTGGGTCAAGCCGGTAACGCCCAGCAGGGTGATGACGGCCCCATTGTGCGGCAACGTGTCCATGCCGCCGCTGGCCATGGCGGCGACGCGGTGCAGGACTTCCATCGGAATGCCGGTGGCGTTGGCGGCGGCGATGAACTGGTCGGCCATGGCGGCCAGCGCGATGCTCATCCCGCCCGACGCCGATCCGGTGATCCCGGCCAGCGTGGTGACGGTGATGGCTTCATTGACCAGCGGGTTGGGGATGGATTTCAGCGCGTCGGCGATGACCAGGAAGCCGGGCAGGGCGGCGATGACCGCGCCAAAGCCATATTCCGACGCCGTGTTCATCGAGGCGAGCAACGATCCGCCGATGGCGGCCTTGGTGCCCTCGGCGAAGCGCTGGGAAACCGGCTTCCAGGCGAAGGCCAGCACGATCAGGATGCCCGACAGCAACGCGCCTTCCACCGCCCAGATGCCCGCGACCGATCCGACCGCCGTGACCAGCGGCTTGGCGCCCGGCGTCAGGGCCACCGAATGGCTCGTTCCATAAAGGCCGGGGATGGCCAGCGTGAAGATCTTGTTCAACACGCCGACCATGACCAGCGGCGACAGCGCGATCAGGGGATTGGGCAGGTTTTCGGCGGCGACGGCCTCCGGCTCGTTGGTGTGGCCCTCGCCATAACCTTCACCCTTGGCGGCGGCGGAGCGGACGCGCCATTCCAGATAAACAATGCCGACGATCAGGATGAAGATCGCGCCGATGGCGCCGAGCCAGGGAGCGGCGTAGGCGTCGGTCTTGAAGAAGGTGGTCGGGATGATGTTCTGGATCTGCGGGGTGCCGGGCAGGCTGTCCATCGTCACGGTGAAGGCGCCCAGCGCGATCACGCCGGGGATCAGGCGCTTGGGGATGTCGCTCTGGCGGAACATCTCGGCGGCGAAGGGGTAGACGGCGAAGACGACGACGAACAACGACACGCCGCCATAGGTCAGCAGCAGGCAGACCAGGACGATGGAGATCACCGCCCGCTCACGCCCGATCAGCGTGATGACCGCCGACACGATGGATTTGGAGAAGCCCGACAGCTCGATCACCTTGCCGAACACCGCGCCCAGCAGGAAGACCGGGAAATACAGCTTCACGAAGCCGACCATCTTGTCCATGAACAGGCCGGTGAAGACCGGCGGCACGGCGGACGGGTCGGTCAGCAGAACCGCGCCCAGCGCCGCGATCGGCGCGAAAAGGATGACGCTGAAGCCGCGATACGCGACCAGCATCAGGAACGCGAGCGCTCCCAAGCAGATCAAAAAACTCATTTGGCCGTTTCTCCCACGGATTTTGTTGTCGGTGTCGGGGCGGTGTTTGGTCGGCTTTAGCGAATCAACAAACGGCGCAGCCGTTCGACGCCGACCTCGTAGAGGTCGCGGACGAACTGTTCGGTTTTGCTTTCGCTGAGCGTGGTGGCCTGGAAATTGGCGGTCCAGGTCAGCACGGCGTTGCCGTCGCCGGTCGGGTGAACGCGGATCTGCGCCAGCAGGTCGGCCACCGGGTAGGGGCTGTCGAGAATGGTGTAGCTGTAGGCGTCGTCGATCTGGCTGACATGGTCGAGTCGCTGCGTCAGCCGGCTTCCGTCGGTCAACAACAGGCGCCGGTGGGCGCCTTTGTCATGTCCATCCACCGTCAGAGCCACCGCGCCGGGGTACCAGTCGCACAAACGGCCATCCCACCGCACCAGCGGCCACAGGCGGTGGGCCGGGTCGGGCAGCAGAATGTTGGTGGTGACGAACGGCATGGGCGGCGTCTTCGGCGGCGGGGGCGCCCCGGCGGGGCATGCCGCTGTTCATCGCAAGGGTCGTGCCAGCCCCGTCCAGCGATTTGATTCTACATATGATATTGATATCAATGATTTTTCCGCATCTGCGCTTTTCAGGAAAATCTCTTAATCAAGATTAATGACGGATTTTCCGTCTCTGTTTCGATATTAGTCTCTTAAAAGAGATTTGCGGATTCGCGGAAGCCGACGCGGTTCTGACGGGAAAACACCTGGATTAATCCCCGGGCAACGCCTATTTTTAACGTCAGAGCGGGTTGCGCCCGCCAAAGCGTCAGCGCTGGGCGTCGTGTCCGCCGGTTTCATCGCGATGAAACCGAGAAACTGTTGCACCTGTGTCATGGTTGCTGTTAAAGGGCGGCATGATATCGGTTGCTTCCAGCGCCGTCGTTGCCGTTCGGGGGGTGGGCTTCCGCTCGGCGCATCCAAGGAGATGGTCATAGCAAAGCTTTACGATCAGGATCCCGTTCGCGAAGGCCCGCGCCTGAATCGCGAGATCACGGCACGTCAGGTGCGCCTCATCAACGCGGAAGGCGAGATGGTGGGCATTGTCCCGCTTCATCAGGCTTTCACGGTGGCCGCCGACGCCGATCTCGACCTTGTCGAGATCGTCCCGAACGCTGATCCGCCCGTCTGCAAGGTGCTCGATTATGGCAAATTCCGCTTTGAAGAGCAGAAGAAAGCCAACGAGGCCCGTAAGAAGCAGAAGATCGTCGAGATCAAGGAGCTGAAGCTCCGTCCGAACATCGACGACAACGACTACGACGTGAAGATGCGCGCGGCGCGCCGCTTCCTGGAGGAAGGCGACAAGGTCAAGATGACCATGCGCTTCCGGGGCCGTGAAATGGCTCACCAGGACATCGGCATGAACGTGTTGATGCGCGTCCGCGACGAGTTGGAAGCGGCGGCCAAGGTCGAACAGATGCCCCGTCTCGAAGGGCGTCAGATGATTATGGTGCTCGCGCCGCGCTGACCTCAGCCTGGCGCGGACCCGGTCGTGACCGGCGTTGCGCAAAGAAAAAGGCCCATCCCCGTCCGGGGGTGGGCCTTTTCGTTTGAAGGTCGCCACGGCGCGGCCACTGTGTCGCAACCCGGCGTTGACAATTCGCAATGGCGGCGGCCCGAGGGCCTTATAGGCTTTCAACGTGGGCGCCGATGGGCCGGTCAGGCCGTCGCGGCGCGCGTTCCAGGGAGAGCCATCATGAATTTCGACATGCAGACCTACATCGCCCTGGTTGGGGCGGCGAGCGTCATCGTCGTCACCATCGGCGTCTTTGTGTTTTTGCTGACCCGTGGCGGGAAATAAGGCTTCGCCGCGTTTACTTGGTCAGAATCAGTTTGTTGGCCCGCGTCACGCGCAGGCGGTAGCTCTGCCCGGCGTGCTGGATGACGATTTCCCGCCCGCCCGCCATCAGGCCAGCGGATTCCACCACCGGCAGCGACAAGGCAGGACCGGCGGACGGGACGGCGACAGCGTTTTGCAGCATGGGAGCGCTCTCTGTTGGGTGGATAGGGTTGGGTGGACGCGGTGTGTGGGGAGCAGCCTACGAAAGAGCGCACGCGATTGCAAGTCATTCGCAATTGATGCGCGGCAATTGGCCTGCGGCGTCCGCGATCATGGACGCTGCCGGGGACGATCCCCTATCATCCCGCCGCATCATCACAACCCAAACGAGGCGGCGGCGCGATCATGACTTCGGGCAAGCGATACGCTTCGTCCACCGACGTGGCCCGGTTGGCCGGGGTGTCGCAGTCGGCTGTGTCGCGCAGCTTCACACCGGGGGCCAGCGTGTCGGCGGAGACCCGGCGCAAGGTGATGGCGGCGGCGGACGCCCTTGGCTTCCGGCCCAGCATCATTCCCCAGATCATGCTGACCAACCGCTCGGGTCTGGTCGCGGTCATCGTCGGCGGTTTGCGCAACGCCTTTTACGGGGCGGTGCTGGAGCGCTTCGCCACCCGCCTGCGCGACGCCGGGCATCAGGTGCTGCTGGTGCCGGTGGAAAGCGACTATTCGCTCGACACCGTGCTGGAGGAGTTGCGCAGCTACCGCGTGGACGCCATCGTCAGCGGCTTGGCGGTCCTGTCGCAGGAGGTGGCCGACGCGCTGTCGGCCTTCCGCATTCCCATCGTGTCCTGCAACACCAGCGTCACCAGCGATTGGGTGGCCTCGGTCGATTCCGACAACCGGGGGGCCGGGCGGGTCGCCGCCGAATGGCTGCGGCGCTGCGGCGGGACGCGCTTCGCCTTTCTCGCCGGGCCGGAGGAAAGCCCGGCCAGCCGCGACCGGCTCGACGGTTTTCGCGCCGGTCTGGCGGCGCTGGGGCTGGGCGAGCCGCGCGTGGTGATCGGCGACTACAGCTATGAGGGCGGGCGGGCGGCGGCGGCGCGGCTGTTCGCCGAGGCCCCAGCCGACGCGATTTTCTGCGCCAATGATCTGGTGGCGTTGGGGGCGATGGACGCGATCCGCAAGCGTCTGGGCTTGCGGGTTCCCGAAGACGTGATGGTCGTTGGCTATGACGACATCCCATCCGCCGCCTGGGACTCCTACAATTTGACCACCTTTGACCAGGATCCCGAGGGGCTGGTCGTCCAGGCGCTCGATCTTGTGCGGGAGATGGGCGAGAACGGCCCGGCGCGCGGGCGGGTCCGCGTGGTCGAGGCCCGCTTCATCCCGCGCGGCTCCACCCGCAACCCGGCCTCCTGATCGCGAAGCCTGTGCCGCGCCGTCGCGCATCCGGCGCAAGGCTGTTCTGCGCATTGCATAGCTATGCAACGACCCTGAGTTCGGGTTTCATGGTGTTACGCTGCGCCGCAGCATGGTTTGTTCCGTGCGACGCGCTTTCCCGCTCGTCCCATTCGCAAACCGACGTCAGGAGCTTGCCGCATGGTCCCGCTTCCCATCTTGGCCCTTGCCGCCGCGTCTTTCGGCATCGGCACCACGGAATTCGTCATCATGGGGCTGTTGCCCGATGTGGCGCGCAGTTTGGGCGTCACCGTGCCGCAGGCTGGCTATCTGGTGTCGGGCTACGCCATGGGCGTGGTGGTCGGCGCGCCCTTGATGGCGATGGCGACGGCGCGGCTGCCGCGCAAGACGGCGCTGATGGCGTTGATGGCGATCTTCCTGATTGGCAACATCGGTTGCGCGCTGGCCCCCAGCTATTGGCTGCTGATGGCGGCGCGGGTTCTGACCGCCTTCGCCCATGGCGCGTTTTTTGGAATCAGCGCCGTGGTCGCCAGCGATCTGGTGCCGCGCCACCAGCGCACGCAGGCGGTGTCCCTGGTCTTCGCCGGGCTGACCATCGCCAACATTCTGGGCGTGCCGTTGGGAACCGCGCTGGGGCAGGTGACGGGCTGGCGCTCCACCTTCGTGGCGGTGGTGGCCATCGGCGTGGTCGCCGGGTTGGCCATGATCCGCTTCCTGCCGTCGGGCTTGGCGGGATCGGCGGGCGGCTTGACGGCGGAATTCCGCGCGCTGCGTCGCTGGCCGGTGCTGTTGCCGATGCTCATCAGCGTGGTCTCGTCGATCAGCCTGTTCGGCACCTTCACCTACATCGCCCCGCTGCTGGAGCATGTCAGCGGCATGACCCCGCAAGCGGTGACGGGCGCGCTGTTCGTTTTCGGCATTGGCATCACGCTGGGCAATTTCGCCGGTGGCCGTCTGGCCGACAAAAGCGCGCTGGCGACCATCGCCGGAGCCTTCCTTGCCGTGACCGTGGTGATGGTGGCCTTCGCCTTCACCAGCGCGGCCCCGCTTCCGGCGGTTCTGACGGTGGGCGTCTGGGGGTTCGTGTCCTTCGCCGTCGGCGCGCCGCTTCAGCTTTGGGTGGTCGACGCGGCGACCGAGGCGCCGAATCTCGCCTCCACCCTCAACCAAGGGGCGTTCAACCTGGGCAACGCCCTGGGGGCTTGGATTGGCGGGGTCGCGATCAGCGCCGGGGTTGGCTACGCCGAACTGCCCTGGATCAGCGCGGCCATCGCCGTGGTGGCCTTGGGTCTGACGCTCAGCGCGCGGGGCGCCGCCGGGCGGAACCCCGTCCAAACCGACGACGATCTGGTTTGCGACACCCCGACCTGAGCGGCTCCGCTCAACCGGCGCGTCGCATCCCCTGTTCAGCGATGAAATCAAGAAAGCGCGGGTCGGCGGCGTAGGCGATGTTGATCCGCATCGCCAAACCGCCGCCGCCATCGCTCACCCGCTCCGGGAAAAACACCGAACCGGGAGCGAGGAAAATCCCCCGGTCGGCGGCGGCGCGAACCAGGGCGGCCTCCTCCAACCCCTCAGGCAATTGGCCCCAAATGTAGAATCCGCCGGTCGGCGCTGCCGGAACGGCGACGCCGACCCGTTCCAACGCCGCCAACGCCTCGGCGCTCGCCGTTTCGATCCGCGTCTTCAGGCGGCGCACATGGCGCAAATATTGTCCCCCGGCGATCAAGGCGTGGACCAGCCGTTCGACGTAATCGGACGTGCTGACGATGGTCAGCATTTTCAAATCGCACAGGCTGCGGGCCAGCGCGGGCGCGGCGGCGAGGTAGCCGACGCGCAGGCTGGCCGACAGGGTTTTGGAAAACGTCCCGACATAGATCACCCGCTCCAACTGGTCCAAGGCGGCCAGACGGGGCGCGCTGGCGGGCAGGACGTCGGCGAAGGGATCATCCTCGACGATGGTCACGCCATGCTGGGCGGCGATCTGCAACAGCTTGTGCGCCACGGCGATGCTGGTTGAGCCGCCGGTCGGGTTGTGGGCCAGGGATTGGGTGAAGAAGAGTTTGGGTTTCAGCGCGGCGATCTTGGCGGCGAACTCCTCCAGATCAGGGCCGTCCGCCCGCCGCCGCACCCCGGCGACCGTCACCTTGGCCAACGTCAGCTTGCCGAACAGCGGGTAATAGCCGGGGCTGTCCACCAGCGCGCGATCGCCCGGCTCCAGCAGATGGCGGCAAATCAGGTCCAGCGCGTGGTTGGCTCCCTGGGTCAGCAAAATCCGGTCGGGCGGGGCGATGATGGAGCGTTCGGCCAAGGTCAAGGCGATCCGCTCGCGCAAGGGGCCGTAGCCCCACGGGCTGCCATAACCATGGTCAAGCTCGCCGCCGCTTGGCCGCATCAGGCGGGCGTGGCTGCCGACCTCCAACCGCTCCATCCAGCTTGGCGGCGGGCGTCCGTCGCCGACGCGGACGCTGTAATGCCGCTCCAACTGCTCGCGCAGCAGCGAAACATGATCGACCGCGTCGGCCAGATGCGGCGGGCGCGGCTCCTGCCGGGGTTTGGCGGCGCGGGCGACGGTGTAGCCGGACCCTTGTTTGGCCTCCACCCGTCCCATGGCGACCAGCCGATCATAGGCGTCGGCCATGGTGTTCTTCGACACGCCATGCTCGCGCGCGCCTTCCCGAACGGAGCGCAGGCGGTCGCCGGTTTTCAACAGGCCCCGGTCGATCTGGTCGTTGATCTGATCGACGATGTCGCCGACGCGGCTCATGCCGATTGTCCTCACGCTGTCCCATCGCAAACACTGGGACAGTCTGGGGAAGAAACCGGCCAACTGTCCCTTGTGCCGTCCCTTCGTATCACGGACCATCGCGCCAACAAACAAACCTCATCATCCGCCGCCGCGATGGAGACACGCCGCTGTGACCACGACGAAAACCTCCCGCATTCCCGGCTTTCACCGCATGGCCCCGCGCGAACGGCTGGCGGCGGTCGCCGCCTTCGCCGGGTTGGACGCCGACGCCGTCGAACGGCTGGGCGACACCGGCAATCTGGACCCCGCCCTAGCCGACCGGCTGATTGAAAACGTCGTCGGCACGATGAACATCCCGTTGGGCGTCGCCACCAACATGCGGATCGACGGCGAGGACGTGTTGATTCCGATGGCGACGGAGGAATCCTCGGTCGTCGCGGCGGTCTGCAACGCCGGGCGGCAATGCTACGAGACCGGCGGCTTCGCCACCTCCCTGTCGGGCACGGTGATGATCGCCCAAATCCAGGCGGTGAACGTCGCCGACCCGCAGGCCGCCCGCCTGCGCATCCTGGACCAGCGCGCGGCGATCCAGGCGGCGTGCGACGCCTGCGACCCGGTCCTGGTGAGTTTGGGCGGCGGCTTCCGCGACGTCGAGGCGCGCGTGTTGGAGACGGCGGGCGGGGTGATGCTCATCACCCATCTGATCGTCGACACCCGCGACGCCATGGGGGCCAACGCCGTCAACAGCATGGCGGAAAAGCTGGCCCCGAGCATCGAGCGTTGGACCGGCGGGCGGGTCTATCTGCGCATCCTGTCCAATCTGGCGGACCGTCGTCTCGCCCGCGCCCGCGCCGTGTGGCGCTGCGCGGACATTGGCGGAGTCGCGGTGCGCGACGGGATCATCAGCGCCTATCACTTCGCGGCGGCCGACCCCTACCGCGCGGCCACCCACAACAAGGGCGTCATGAATGGGATAAGCGCCGTGGCGCTGGCCACCGGCAACGACACCCGCGCGGTGGAGGCGGGCGCGCACGCCTACGCCGCCCGCAGCGGCTCCTACAGCAGTTTGACGCGGTTCGAGGTGACGGCGGACGGCGATCTGTCCGGCTCCATCGAGTTGCCTATGGCGGTCGGTCTGGTCGGCGGGGCCACCCGGCTGCACCCGACGGCGCAAAGCTGCCTGAAGATTCTGGGCGTCACTTCGGCGGAGCGGCTGGCCCGCATCATCGCGGCGGTCGGTCTGGCGCAAAATTTCTCGGCGCTGAAGGCGCTGGCGACCACCGGCATCCAAAAGGGGCACATGGCCCTGCACGCGCAAAACATCGCGATGATGGCCGGCGCCTTGGGCGACGAGATCGAACGGGTCGCCGCCGCGCTGGTCGCGGGCGGCGTCGTGCGGATCGACGTCGCGCAATCGGTTCTGGCCGATCTGCGGAAAATCTGACCGTGGCGACGCCACGCCGACAACAACAAATGATGCGGAGGACACAATGGCCAAGCGTGGGTTCCTGGGCGGCGCGGCACTCTCTTTGGCGACTCGTTCCCTGATGGGGCTGTGCGCGGCGGGGGTGTTGGCCGGGGCCGCTCCAGCGGCGGCGGAGATCGCGGGCAACCGGATCAAGCTGGGCGTGCTGACCGACATGAGCGGCTTCGCCGCCGATTCCACCGGCACAGGCTCGCTGGTCGCCGCCCAATTGGCGGCGGAGGATTTCGCCAAGGAGCTTCCCGGCGTGACCATCGAGGTCGTGGTCGGCGATCACCAGAACAAGCCGGATCTGGGATCCTCCATCGCCCGCCAATGGCTGGACCAGGATCATGTGAACGTCATCCTCGACGTGCCCTTCTCCTCGGTGGCGCTGGCGGTCAACGAGGTGGCGCGGGGATCGAAGGCGATGATGGTCGCGTCCGGCCCCGGCACCACCGAACTGACCGGGCCGAAATGCTCGCCCAACACCGTCCAATGGACCTACGACACCTGGGCGCTCGCCAACGGCACCGCGCGGGCGGTGGTCGGGCAGGGCGGCAAGAACTGGTATTTCCTGACCGCTGATTACGCCTTTGGCCACGCGCTGGAGCGCGACGCGGGCGCGGTGGTGACAAGCGCCGGGGGAACCGTGCTGGGCAGCGTCCGCCACCCGCCCAACGCGGCGGATTTCTCCTCCTTCCTGTTGCAGGCGCAGGCGAGCCGGGCGCAGATCATCGGGTTGGCCAACGCCGTCGGCGACACCATCAATTCGGTCAAGCAGGCGGTCGAGTTCGGCGTGGTCGGCGGCGGTCAGCAAAAGCTGGCGGCGCTGCTGATGCAGTTGACCGACGTCAACGCCGTCGGCTTGCCCGCCGCGCAGGGGCTGTATCTGACCGAAGCCTTCTATTGGGATCTGACCGATGGCACGCGCGCCTTCGCCGACCGCTTCGCCGCCCGGATGAAGGGGCGCCGCCCGACCGGCAATCAGGCGGGCGTCTACAGCGGCGCGCTGCATTATCTGAAGGCGGTGAAGGCCGCCGGAACCACCGACGCAAGCGTGGTGGCCGGGGCGATGCGCGATTTGCCCATCGACGACGCGCTGTTCGGCAAGGGCGTGGTCCGCGTCGATGGCCGGGCGGTGCACGACATGCATTTCTTCCAGGTCAAAAGCCCGGCGGAGTCCAAGGGGGAGTGGGATTACTACACCCATCTGAAGACCATTCCGGCGGCGGAGGCGTTCCGCCCGCTGGATCAAGGCAACTGTCCGCTCGTCAAAAAATCCTGACGCGTTGAGCTTGAAGCCGACGCGATGGGCCGCGTCGGCTTCGGAGCGACCGCTGTTGACCATCGGGCGAGAGGCTGCGGGTTGCGTCTGGGGGCGCAGCTAACTATAAGGCAAATGGCAACCTTTCCTCGACGGCGCGATGATCGTTTCCTGTCCGAACTGCTCGACGCGCTACACCCTGTCCGAATCGTCGGTCGGGGCGAACGGGCGCAAGGTCAAATGCGCCAAATGCGGCCACATCTGGTGGCAGCGGGCGGTTGAAGACGATCTGTTCGCCGCCGACCTGTCCGACGCGCCGACGGAAATCCGCCCCTCCGTTCCGATGGGACGCGGCGGCAAGGGCGGCAAAAGCGGCGGCAAGGCGGCGGGCAAGAAGGCCAGCGCCCGGCCTGACAAACGCACCATCATCGGCCTGATCGTTCTGGCCGTCGTCGTCGCGGCGATTGGCGGCGGGGCCTATGTCGCCCGTGACGCGGTGGTTCGCTCTTGGCCGCCCGCCGCCCTGCTGTATGAAACCTTGGGTCTGATGGTGGAACCGCCGGGCGCCGGGCTGCAATTGCAGAATGTCCGTTCCGAACAAAAGGTCGAGGGCGGGACGACCAGCTTGATCGTTCAGGGTCAGATCGTGAATGTGTCGGACGTCGAGCGGATGGTGCCGCGTCTGCGCGCGGTGTCCTTGGGGGCCGATCACAAGCCTCTGCAAAGCTGGCTGATGGATCCCTCGGCGGAACGGTTGCAACCGGGCGATTTCGCCACCTTCCGTCACAGCCAGCCCGACCCCGGCCCCGTGACCGAGGTGACGATCACGCTGGACGGCGGATGACGGCGGCGGCGGTCACGCTGACAGACGACGCTCACACCGACAGGAACACCTTGTTCGACGGCAGGCGGTAAGGCCGCTCGGGTTCCGGTTTGGCCTCGCCGATGGCCTTGCCCGAGATGAGGACCGCGCCCGCCGCGACCATCTGGCGGCACACCACGCTGGCGTCGACGTTGGACGCCCACACGTCGAATCCGCCATTCGCCGCCGCCCGCACCGCCTCTTGCACCGCTTGCGCCATTCGTTCGCGGCGCAGGCCAGTGCTGTGCAGGATCGAAGCGTCGAGATGCAGGATGCTGACCCCCAGCGGCTTCAGCCCTGTCAGGCGCGGGTCGGTGACGTCGAGCGTGGTGGCGATCGGGCCGCCAAGCGGCGTCAGTTTGGCGATGATGTGGCGCAACAGGCCGGTGGGAACCTGATCGTCCAAATGCGTCAGCAGGAAACCGATCTGCCCCTTGTCCAGCAGGCGGGCCGCGTCTTCCAACTGGCGTTCCACCTTGTAGGCGCCAATTTCCTGAAACACCGGGATGGCGAGCGGAATCAGCACGGTTCCCAGCTTGCGCCCGATGTCCGGCGACGCGGCGGCGGTCATCACGTCGCGCACCGCCGTGTCAATCAGGTGGCATTGCAGGTCGCACATCATCGGATCGGTGACGCCCCGGATCAACGTCCGGTCTTCGGGAACAAAGACCCCGTCGATCTTGCGGCGCCAATGAATCCGGCTGCCCGTGACCGCTTGGCTGCGGGCGTCCCACAGGGGTTGATAGCTCACGCGGATCGAATCGGCGATGTCGGCGAAGGTTTCCGGCGGTGGCGCGCCGTTTTCGCCGGGGTTGCGCAGGGCGCTGGCGAACAGGCTTTTCAGGGTGCGGGACAATTCCGGGTCGGGGGGCGGATCGTCCGAGTCGGCAAGCCCTCCGGGCGCCGCCAATCCGTTTCCCGCCGCGTCTGCGTTGTCCGCGTTGCTCTTGCCCAGCGCGTGGGTCAGGCGCACCCGCAGCAAGCCGATCCGATCGGCGGCGTCGCCCCGGTCGGTGGTGGCCAACACCAGAAGGCGGGTTCCCGCCCCCAATTCGATCATGACGTCGGATGGGGTGATGGTTTCTTGCAGCACCCGGCCCAGAACGGCGGTGATCTTGTCGCGCGCTGACTTCGACAGGGTGAGGTAGTCGCGGTGAATGTCTTCCGGAGAAATCAGGAAGACGCGGCCCTTCAGCGACGGGGCGGCGATGTCGGCGATGCGTTCCAACGGAGTCGGCGGCGGCGGCTCGGTCACGCTGTCATCAATGTTGTTTTCGCGCTTCAGTCCCTTGAACAGGCGGATGAATTGTTTCTCTTTCAACTCCACCGTCTGTTTGGCGCGGGACAGCCGGGCGTCGATGGTCGCGACAAGAATGCGGTAATCCACCGGTTTGGTCAGGTAGTCATCGGCGCCGATCTCCCGCCCGGCGATCACGTCCTCCTTGTCGCTGAGCGCGGTCAGCAGGATGATCGGCATTTCGGCCAGGGCGGGGTGGTGCTCGCGGATCTCCGCCAACATCTGCAAGCCGTTCATCACCGGCATCGAAATGTCCGACAGCACCAAATCGGGGGGGGATTCTTCGATCCGCGACAACGCCTCCCGCCCGTTCCCGGCGGTCGAAACCTGATGTCCGGCGTGGGTCAGCACGATTTCGAGGTTGTCGCGCAGATCCACCTCATCCTCGACCAGCAGCACATGGGCCATGGCGTCCCCCTCTCTGGCGCTGGTCAGCGCGCCGCAATCTCGTGTGTCGCGCCGTTCAAGGGCAGATGCACGATGAACAGGCTGCCTCGGCCAACCGCGCTGCGCACCTCGATCCGCCCGCCGTGCATGCGGACGAACTGATCGGCCAAATACAAACCAATCCCGGTCCCGGCAATGCCGCTGGAGGTGGAGGCGCGAAAGAACTTGTCGAACAATCGCGGGATCTCGTCCGGTGGAACGCCGACGCCTTCGTCGGCGACGGTGATCTGAATCTCTTGTCCGGTGATCGCCGCTTGCAACAGCACGCGCTCGCGTCCGGGGGAGTATTTGACGGCGTTGCTCAACAGGTTGGTGACGATGTGGTCGAGCATGCGCGGATCGGCCTGAAAATCGGTCGGCAAGCGCCCCGTTTCGATCACGATCTGATGGCCGGTGGTGGCGCTTTGGAGCCGTTCGACAGCGGCGCGCAGCAGGGCGTCGAGATTGATCGGCTGCGGGCGCGCCTCAAGGCCCCCGGCTTCCAGCTTGGAGATGCTGAGCACGCTTTCCATCAACTCGGTCATTCGGCGCACCGAATCGCGGATCATGCCGATGCGTTTGCCGCGTTGCTGCTCGGTGATCTGGTAGGGACCGCCGAGGATTTCACAGGCGCTGTCGATGATCGCCAACGGCGTGCGGAATTCGTGGCTGACCATGGCGACGAACTCGCGCTGCTGCTTGGCGGCGGCGCGTTCCCGTTCCAACGCGTTGCGGGTGACGTCGGCTTGCCGGATCAACTCGCGCTCGGCCTGATGCAGACGATACTGCCGCAATCCGGCGTCCACCGCCTCGATCACGGTTTCCACCGGCGTCGGCTTGCTCAAAAAGCGAAAGACATGGCCCCGATTGACCGCCTGGATGGCGGTGTCCTGGTCGGCGTTGCCGGTCAGCATGATGCGGACGGCGGTCGTGTGGTGTTTTTCGCATTCGGCGAGAAATTGCACGCCGTTCATGCCGGGCATCCGCATGTCGGCGATGATGACGGCGACGCCAGGGTCGTTGGCCAAAATGGCCAAGGCTTCCTGTCCACTCAACGAGGTCAGCAGGGAATAACGGCGGCCCAGATGGCGGCGGTAGCCGGACAGAACGTTGGGGTCGTCATCGACCAGCAGGACTTTTTCGTTTTGCTCGGACATCCGGCCCGCTCTTTTCCCTGAAGTTGGGCAAGCTTTGCAGCTTTTGTGCCGTCTGACCACTGGTGAAAATCAAGGTGGAGCGGCCTGTCAGGGGGGCGATGGCCCGCCAGCGCAGGTTGGCCGTTGCAAAATGCAGCGCAAATTGACAGGGCGTTTCTGTTTGTCCATGGGCATGCTTTCCTCCTCCTTGGCGATCAGGCGATCAGGCGATCAGGCTGTTGGCGGCGGCGATCCATTCCGTCTGATGGGACGCCGCCAGAGGATGAAGCGCCAAACCCGGATCGACGCCGCGCAGCGGGTCGCTCGGGTCGGCCTCAACCAAGGCGTTGGCGATGTGGACGGCCAGCAGCGCGCCGTCGCAACCGATGGCCTGACCAATGTGGGCAAGCGGGGCGTGATGGTAGGCCACCGCCTCGACGATTTTGTCGGGCAGACCCCACAGCCCCAGCAGATAGGCGGCGAATTCCGCATGGGTGGCCCCGGCGCAGCGCCGTTCAATGTCGGCCCGTTCGGCGGCGGGCAAATCGCGCGGGGTTTTGGCGATGGCCTGATAGGCGACCGGACGATTCGCGGCGACAATCAACCAGCCCAAATCATGCAGCAATCCGGCGGTGAAGGCGGCGTCCCGGTCGATTGCGCCGCATCCATTGATCGTGGCGATCTTGCGGGCCAGCGCCGCCACCTGAAAGCTATGGGACCAGAGGGCGGCGCCGTCAAAGGCTGACGGCAAGCGCGCCGGATCGAATTGGGCGATGATCCCGCGTTCCAGCACGACGGCGCGAACAATGTCGTACCCCAGCGCCCGTACCGCCGCCAGCGTCCGCTGGATGGGCGCGCGCGGCGCGAAATAGGCGGAGTTGGCGACGTGCAGGAACTGCGCGGCCACGGGCGGGTCGGCGTCGATGATCGCCACGATGCGGGATTCCGACGGTTCGGCGCGGTCCATCTCGGCGTGCAAGGCCAGATAGGTCCGGGGAAGGGCCGGAAGATTCGGCAAACCGGAGACCAGGGCGCGGGCGTCGGCTGGATCAAGGAAACGGCGCAGCCCCACCGCGCGGGTGATGCGGCTGATGAGCAGATCGCCGGGGCAGGGTTTGCACAGCACGGCGTGGCTGGTGGCGACGATGGCCATCATGTCGTGGGGATCGGCCTCGGCGGTCAGGACGATGCGCAGAACAGCGGGGTGTCGCCGGGCAATTTCGCTCAGCAGGGATCGACCGCTCAGGCCGGGCATGTTGAGATCGGTGACGAGCACGTCGATGGTCTGGCGGTCCAGGATTTCCAACGCCGCTTCGCCGCTGAGCGCGACCGCCACGCGCCAATCAAGGCCGGCCGCGCGTATCAACCGTTGCAGACCGCGCAAGGTCTGCGGTTCGTCATCGACGAAGAGGATCGACAGGGGCATGGCCTAAGCCATCTCTTGAGGTTGACGCTCTGAACGGTCGTTGCCGGGGGCATCCGCGATGGGCAGTTGGACATGAAAGCAGGCGCCCTGCCCAACCGTGCTTTCCACGCCGATTCGCCCGCCGTGACGGCGCACGACGATGCTTTGGCAAATCGACAAGCCTTGTCCGGTTCCTCGACCGGGCGGTTTGGTCGTGAAGAACAGATCGAAGATTTTCTCGCGATTCTCTGGCGGGATGCCGCAGCCGGTGTCGCAAACGCTCAGGATCACGCAATCATCGGCCCGTTTCAGCCCCAGGGTGATGGTTCCCTTGACGCTGTTGTCGGCGCCGGACGCCCGGTTCTTGTCCTCGATCGCGTGGGCGGCGTTGACGATCAAATTCAAGATGACCTGATTGATGCCGCCCGCCTCGCAAAAGACGGCGGGCAGGTCGGGTTCAATGTCATAGACGACGTTGGCGACGTATTTCCACTGGTTGCGGGTCACGGTGGCGGTGGTTTCAAGCGCGCGGGCCAAATCGGTCCAAGCTTTGCGCCCGGTGTCGGGGTGGGAGAATTCTTTGATCGCGCTGACGATCTTGCACACCCGCTCGACCCCTTCCAACCCTTCGGTCAGGGCGGTGGGGATTTCATCGACCAGATACTGGGCGTCGTCGTCCAACCTTCCAACCGCCGCAACCAGACGGTCGCGGATCTCGGCGAAGGAATCCCGCACGAACTTCATGTTGTCGCCGATGTATTGCATCGGGGTGTTGATCTCATGCGCGATGCCGCCCGCCATGGTGCCCAGCGATTCCATCTTCTGGCCGTGCATCACCTCCATCTCAAGCTCACGGTTGCGGCGTTGCATGGTGACGAAGTCAGTCATGTCATGGGCTTCCAGCAACACATAAAGGACATCTCCCCCCGCAGAGCGCACCGGGCGGCACGTCACGGTGAAATGGTGAGAGACGTCGGCGATGTTGGCGAATTGCAAGTCGAGCGAGGTCGCTTCCCCCATGGCCGCCATTTCCACCGCGTCCCGGATGGCGATTCGGGCGGACTCTTCGGTCCCGAACCATAAGCCGTCCCACAGAGGTTCTCCCGTCACTTGCTCGCGCGCCACCCCACGAAAGCTGAGCGCGGCGTGATTGATTTCCACGACGGAACCATCAATCAGAAGAAGCATCACAAAGGTGCCGACGCTGTTGAAGATGGCCTTCACCCGGCGGTCGCTTTCCGCCTTGGCGCGTTCCAGAAGCTCGATGTATTGCAGCCGTTCTTGGGTGGCGGAGGTTTCCGATCCGATGCCGCGATACCCGGCGAACTGGCCGTCGTCGGTGAAGAATGGAACGCCGCTGATGGTGATGTTGCGGGACCGGCCATTCTCGTCCGTGAGATTGTAGGAAAAATCCCGAAACGGCTCACGGGCCTCCAGGATGGCGATATGCTCCGCCAAAGGCGCGCTCTTGGCGCCGCTCCGTCGAAAACCCAGGCAGTCGCGGCCAATCGCGGTTTCCGGACGCAGTCCGGTCGCTTGCGTGACCCCTTCGGTGAAGCGCGTGAAACGCAAATTGGCGTCGCACTCCCACGCCCAATGACGACCGGACGCGCCGATGGCTGCAACCAACAGATCGTACATGTCTGCGCAATCTGAAGCTTGGTCGGCGGTCATTGGAATCCTCCACAAGAAAAACCTGGCGACAGGATCAAAGATTTTACAGCAAGGATTGCAGTGATTGCTCCAGGGACCAAGAACAATTGTGCCGCCATCGTTGGGGGAGTTGCCAAGTTGGGGGCATCCCCAAGGGCGCGGCAGATCAGGATTTTTGTGCGACCTCGTTCCCATCGGGGTCTGTGGAGAAAGACAATTTCGGAGGTCTGGCGTGTTTTTCCAGCCGATCTGCAATAAACAAATCACGAAAAGCAATATTATTTCACGCAAAGAAAGATCTGGAAATTTTGAACGGCTTATTCATTATGCTGCGAACAAACTCAGCAAAGAGATCGCAGAAATGTAACATAAGTTTCACAAAACTGAAACACAGAAGATTCCTTGTTTTCTGATTTGGATTGTCTTTGGCGCGGGGAATGTCGCTATGAGAGTTAAGCTGTCGATCACGGCGCGGCTGATCGCTTTGCAGGCTTTGATGGCGGTTGGGCTGCTCGCGTTGCTGTTGGCCAATCAACTGGCCTTTCAACGAACCGAGCGGGATTTGCTGTCGGCGCGGCGCAGCCAGCAAGACGCGCGGTTGGCGCAAAGCGTTGGGCGGGGAATTCTGGCGCACAAGCAGGCGCTGGACCGTTACGTTCTGGTCCGCACCGCTGACTCTCAAGAGCGGCTCGACGCTCTGCGGAGCCGCGTCGCCGCCGATGTCGCCGCGCTGAACAACGCCGACCTCTCGCCTTCGGTCATGGCCTATCTGGCGACCACCGCGACGATTCGGGAGCGGGCCGAAACATTGGGCGTCACCGAAAATCATGGGCTGCAATTGCGCCTGCGCACCGCTGTGCGCACGGTGGAAAAGCGGTTTGACGAGATCCGGGCCGACTCCATTGGCACGCGGTTGGAGGTGGTCAACCAGATGATGGTGCTGCTGCTGCAAATGCGGCGGCACGAAAAGGATTACATGCTGCGCGGCGAACGCGCCCGTTACATGGGGCAGATCGCCGAACGCCGCAAAGAGATGCAGGAGATCCTGAAGACCGCCCCGCTTCTCGACCGCCTGAAAGAGGAGGTGACGGGGTTGCTGGGGGATTACGTCACCGCCGTCAACGCCTTCGCCGACGGCACGGACGCGTTGGCGGCGGCGCGGGCCGACAGCGACGCCAAGTTCGACGCCGCCGCGACGCGCGCCCTTGCGGCCGAAACCGCCGCCTTCGTCGCCGCCGACCGGGACCGTGACGCGGTGTTGGCGACGCAAGACGAGGTTCACACCCTGTTGATGGCGTCGGTGGTCGGGCTGTTGGCGGCGCTGTCGTTGGGCGGCTATCTGATTGGCCGGTCGATCACCGTTCCGGTGCGGCGTTTGACCACGCTGATGGGGGTGATGGCGCAGGGCGATTACGGCAGCCTCGTGCCCGATCAGGATCGGGGCGACGAGGTCGGGGCGATGGCCCGCGCCGTCGGCGTGTTCCGCGACAATGGTCTGGAAACCCTGCGTCTTCGCGCGTTTCAGGAGGAGGAGCAGGCCAAGGCCGAAGCCGCCAAATTGGCCGCGTTGGAAAGCATGGCGTCCACGGTCGAGGGGGAAAGCCGCACGGCGGTCAACCGGGTGGCCGAACAGACCCGCCGAATGGACGAAAGCGCGGCGGCGATGGCGGTTTCGGCGGCGCATGTCAGCGCCGATTCGCAAAGCGTCGCCGTGGCGGCGGAGCAGGCCCTGAGCAACGCGCAAACCGTCGCCGCCGCCACCGAGCAGTTGAGCGCGTCGATTCGCGAAATCTCGTCGCAGGTCGCCCAAGCCAGCGACGTGTCGCAACGCGCGGCGGAGCAGGGGCGGACGACGCAAGAATCGGTGCGCTCCCTGTCCGCCGCCGTCGAACAGATCGGCGAGGTCGCGGTGCTGATTCAGAGCATCGCCCAACAGACCAATCTGCTGGCGCTCAACGCCACCATCGAAGCCGCGCGGGCGGGGGAGGCGGGGAAGGGGTTCGCCGTGGTGGCGAGCGAGGTCAAAAACCTCGCCAACCAGACGGCGGGCGCCACCAAGGACATTGGCCGACGCATCGCCGAGATCCAGGCGGTGACGATCGGCACGGTGACGGCGGTGGACAACATCGGGCGTTCGATTTCCGAAATTGACCAGGTGTCCGCCGCCATCGCCGCCGCGATGGAGGAGCAATCCTCGGCCACCCAGGAAATCGCCCGCAACGTGCAGGAAACCTCCGTCGCCGTGCAGGAGGTGTCGCGCCGCATCGCCGAGGTTTCGACCGAGGCCGACGCCACCGGACGGCACGCGTCCACCGTTCGCGAGGTTGCGGCCAGCGTGTCGGGCAGCATCGACACGCTGCGCGGCACGTTGGTGCGGGTGGTGCGCACGGCGACCGAGGACGTGGACCGCCGCCGCCAGCCGCGTTTCGCCGTCCAGATCGCCGCCCGGATCGAGGGCGCCGGCGCTTCGCGTTCCGCCCATGCGCTGAATCTGTCGGAAGGCGGGGCCACGCTGAGGCTGGAGTCGACCGAAACGCCGTTGAGCGAAGGGGTGTTGCGTCTGGACGGCGTGCCGCTGGCGTTGCCCTTCGCGACGCTCAGCCAAAATGGGGAGGAGGCGCATGTGCGCTTCCAACTCAGCCCGACGGACGCCGACGCCTACCGCGAGGCGTTTCGCCGCCTGACCGCCGGTCTGTCCCCGATCCGTCGGGCGGCGTGATCGTCAAACGGCAAGGAGGATCAGAACCGCTTCAGCAGCCGGTCGATGTAGTCGCGTTCCGGCTGCGGGCGGCTGTATTGCCCGGAGCGGCGGCGCAACTCGTCGAGGATTTCGCGGGCGCGCTGAAGCTCTGACTGTTCGGGGATCTTGACGTCGTTGGCGTCCTGGGCGCCCATGCCGGATGGGCGACGGCCCAGCGGGTCGCGGCCCCGACCCGGTCGGGGCTGCGGCTGACCAGACTGGCCCGATTGACCCATCATGGCCGGGCCGCCCTGCCCCTGTCGGGCCATCTGGTTGGCCAATTGCTCCGCCATGCTTTGCAGGCCCTGTTGCAGCGCGTCCATGGCCTGGGTTTGCGAGGGCACGGCGGCGGCGGGGGAGCCTTGCTGCAACGCTTGGGCGGCGTCGCGCATGGCGCGTTCGGCGTTGCCCAGCGGGCGGGGGATCTCGCCGCCGGATTGCTCGCCCATCCGGCGCATCAGTTCGCCCAACTGACGGCGCAGCGCCTCCTGCTGTTCGGCCTGTTTTTGCAGCGTCGGGCTGCCGGTCATCTCGCCGGGCTTGCCGCCGGGGCTGTTGCGGCCCGGCTGTTGGCGTCCGCGCGGTCCTTGTTGGCCGGGCTGCTGCGGGGGCTGGTTCAAGGCGTCCTGCGACTGGCGAAAACTCTGGTCGAGAAGTTGTTGCTGCTGCTGGCTGAGGGCTTGCAGCTCCTGCATCATGCGCCAGGAGTCATTTTGGCCGTTCGGCTGGCCCTGCGGGGCCATCGCGCCCGATTGCATGCCTTCCAATATTTTTTGCAACTCCGACAGCATTTGCCGGGCGGCGTCGCGGGAGCCGGTCTGCGCCATCTCCCGCATGCGGTCCAGCATTTGCTGAAGATCGTTGCGGTCGGTCATGCGGTCGGCCAGTTCGGGGGGGATGGTCGGAATCGGCTCGCCGCGTTGCAGCGCTTCCATCATCCGCTGCTCCATGGCGTTCATGAACGCGTCAAGCGCGGCCTGCAACTCGTCCATCAACTGGTTGAGGTCGGCGTCGCTGGCTCCCTTGTCGAGCGCTTCGGACAGGCGACGTTCGGCCTCGCGCAGGTCGCGTTCCGCCAGGGACAGCCCGCCATCCTCGACCCGCAAAGCGGTTTCCCACAACAGCGCTTGCACGGCGGGAACGGCGGCGACGTCAACGCGGTCCAGCATCAACCGGGCGACGGCGGCGCGCAGGGCGAGAAAGGCGACCAGATCATGGGCGTATTGGCTGGGGCGCGCTGAAATCTCAGCCAGCGCGCGGGCGACCTCGGCGCGGGCCGCTTGCGGGCGACGGGTCAGGATCTTCCGCTGTTCGATGATCGCGCGGGCGACGGGATGATGGAAGTCCCGTTCGGGCAGAATGAGGGGCGACTCGTCCGACTGGCCGGTTTGCCCGGCGCCGTCGGTGGCGATCAACCGCACCGCCACCGGCAACCCAGCCCAGGGATGGGCGGTCAGATCGTGAAAGCCGCTGTTGCGCGCCTCTTTCGGATGCAGGCCGGGCAAGGGGAGCGGCAGGTCCAACGGCGCGCCGTCGGCGACGTCGCTGGTCTGGCCATCGGAAATCGGGCGGATGCGGGCCTTCACCTCGACCAGACCGTAATCGTCGCGGGCGGCGTAATCCAGGCGCAGCGCCCCGCGTTCGCCCGCCGTCGGGGGGGTGGCGTGGGCGATCTGCGGCGGCAGGTCGGGGACGACGCGCACCGTCCAGCTTCCCAAAGTCCGCCCGTTCTGAAGCACGGCGATGCGGGTTCCGCCGGTGATCGGGCGCTGAATCTGAAAGGCGGCGGCGTCCACGGTTTCAAAAGGCGTGGCGTGGTTGGCCAATTCCAGAACCGGCGGAGCGTCGCCGCCGCTGACGCGGGCCATCACCAGACTGCCGGTCGGGACCGGCAGGGGCTGTCCCGTCGTGGCGACGTCGCTGTTCCCCGCGCCGGTCTTCAAAAACACCGGCGGCAGGTTGGTGTAATCGGGCGGTGTGATCCAGAGGTCGAGCGCCGGGCCGACGCCGCCGTTTCCACCGTCAAAATGGGGCGACAAAGCGGCCGTCAAACGGGGGCGCCAGTCGCCCCAGCCGACGCCCCCGGCGACCACCAGCAGCAGAATGACCAGGGCGCGCAGGGCAAAGGGGTCGCGCGACGGCACGAGGGAGCGCGGCCACGACACCCGCAAGCGACCGAGAGCGGCGCGGACGCGCTCCTGGTGCAGCCGCCACAGGGCTATGGCCATGGGATCCTCCCCGGCGGGACGGTCGCGCAGGGTGGAGAGCGGGCGGTGCGGCAGGTCGCTGTCGCGCTCCAACCGGCGCAGCGCCTCGGCCTTGCTGGGCAGGGCAAGGCGGCGGAGGCCGCGCGCGGCGGTGACGATGACGGCGCCCAACAAAAGGACAAGCAGGAGCGCGTGCAGCCAGCCCGGCAGGCTGGGCAGCGGGTTGAACAGCGCCAACGCCAGAAAGCCGCCCACAAGGGTCAGCGGCGCCCACAGCGCCGGACCCAGCGCCTCCCACAGCAGGGCGGCCCCAGCTTGCCACAGACGCGCGCGCGGCTCGACCGGCGGGGAGGCGTCGCTGGGGGTGGTCTGGTCCGCCAAGGCGGTCGGCTGGTCGTTCTGCGTCATCCCGGCATTTCTCCAACCCGGCCCACGCGCCGCAATCCGTCGCCCAACGGGCGGCGGCGTGAGGGCGTCGCCAAGGCGATGCTACAGCACATCAGCCCGTCATGGCGACAGTGTGGCGCAAGGCGCGGCGAGGCTGGCGCCAATCACCGAAAAATCAGTCATCCGATCCCGCCGGGGGCGGGCGCGAGGGCGTGGCGTTGCGCCGGGTTTCGCGGTGCAGGATGTAGAGGCCGCTCATCATCACCACGGCGGCGCCCAGCCCCATGGCGGCGGTCGGCACGTCGCCCCACAGCAGCCAACCGAACAGAACGGCGATCAACAACGAGCTGTAGGTCAGCGGCGCGACCACGGCGGCGGGGGCCAGCGAATAGGCCCGCGTCATCAGCAGTTGCGCGCTGCCGCCCAACAGGCCCATGGCGGTCAGCATCGCCCATTCGGTCAGGCTGGGCGTCGTCCAGGAAAAGGGCAGGGCCAGACCCAGCAGAACCGTGGTCAGCAGGGTGAAGTAAAAGACGATGGTGTTGGACGCCTCGGTCTTGCTGAGCTGACGGATGGTAATCATCGCTGTGGCGTTGCAAAAGGCGCCGATCAACGCCACCAAAACGCCGATGTTGAGCAAATCGCCGCTGGGCTTGGCGATGATGAGCACGCCGGAAAATCCGACCAGAACGGCGCTCCAGCGGTGGATGCCGACCTTTTCGTTCAGCATCGGCACCGACAGCGCGGTCAAGAACAGCGGCGCGGCGAAGTTCAAGGCGATGGCGTCGCCCAGCGGCAGCAGATGAAAAGACCAGAACATGGCGATCATGGTCGTCAGCCCAATCAGCGAGCGGGTGAGATGCCCGATGGGGCGCGCCGTTCGCAGCGTGGTTCGGAACCCGCCGCTGAGCTGGATGGCGAGGCAGACCGGGACCAACGCGAACAGGCTGCGGAAGAACGTGACTTCGGTCACGGAGAAGCGGTCCATCAGGAGCTTCGCCAGCACGTTCATGATCGAAAACAGGAACACCGAGCCGAACATCGATGCGATGCCGAGCGGGGTGTTGTCCACCCGGACATGCGGGACGGACGTTGGGCCGGGGGGAGTCACGATCCATCGACCCTACCAAAGCAAAGCCGCCCGCGTCACGGTGTCGCGACGCGGGCGGGCATGTGCGGGCGGAATGGCGGCCCTGCGGCCTTATGGACTTGTGTTTGCTCAGCCTTTCAGAAGGCCGGTGATCTCGGCTTCGGCGCGCAGCCAATGGGCTTGCTCCTGTCCTTCGGGGCGGCCTTCGGCTTCCCAGATTTCATAGGCGCGTTCCTGAACGATCTTGTTCTGCTGACCGCGCAGCAGCCCTTCGGAGATGCTCATGTTGATGCGGGCGAGCGAGACCAGACGCCGCTCTTCAATCGCGCCTTCGGTCGCTTCCATCGTGGTGGAGACGACATACTGCGCCAGATTGCGCAGGTTGGCCTTCACGTCCGGCTCCAGCGTGCAGGCGTCGTTGACCAGAACCGTCTTGATGGCGATCCAGAGCTTCAGATTGTGGTCGAGCGCGGTGCTGACGTTTTCGGGGCCTTCGGCCTCCAACAGCAGGCTGGCGGCGTGGAGCAGGGCGATGCTGTCCTGTTCGACGACGGCGAAGTTGGTGCGCAGAACGACGTCCGCGCCGGTTTCAATCACGGTTTCGACGCCCGCGTTGGCGGGAACGCCGGAGTTGGCGAGAGCTTCGGCGACGGTGGCGGCGGGAGCGGAGGCGGCGGTCTTGCGCTTGGTGGCCATTGGTGTTTCCCCAGGAGCGTTCATTCCACGGTCAATAGAACGAACCATGATTAAGATGTGGTTAAGGAATATGTGCGGCTGACGGTTGCGCTCTGAATCGACTGCGGCATATTCGCCGGAGCGCCCCCTGTTCGGGTCTGTTCATGGTCCGCCGAAAGGCAAACGGTAATAAAAGCCGAACACATTGTTCGGCGCGGTGGCCGAATCGACAGCGTTGCCATCGGTGGCGATTCGGCTGTAGCCAAGACTGAAGCGCGACTTGTTGTCGAAGACGTAACCCAGTTCCAATTGCGAGCGGAACTCCGTCGTGGCGCCCGCGTCGCGTTGGGCGCGCGGCAGATTGGTCGGTCCAAGGCTGGCGCCGAAGCTGGGGGTGAAGATGAACGACCCAAGCGGCACGTCGATGAGAACGCCGCCCATCACCCCACCCGCGCCGCTGGAGCCAGGGCCGCCGCTGGTCAGCGCCCGTCCGCCGCCATCGCCGCCCAGCCCGATCCACGGGCGGATGACCGCATAGGCCTCAACGCCTGGCATCGGCGAGCCGCCAAGGCGCATCTTGTTGTTCAGGCTGGACAGGCGGCTGTCGCTCAGTTTGCGGTCATCGGACTGGGCGTCGAGGGGGGGCAGGCCGTAAGCCAAGTCGCCAAGCGTCCAATGCTCCAGGCGGTTGGACGGCGCGCCCGCCAAGTCCCGGCTGACCGGGGCGGCGCTGGCGGGGGCGAGCAGGACGCAAAACAGGGCCAAAACCATCGCCGCGCCGCCCAGGCAAGCCCAGGGAGGTTGTTTGTTTTGGAAGGCGGACGGACGGTTCACGGGCGGACCTTCCGACGAAGCGGCGCTGCAACCCAGAATGTCGTTGTCCGTCGCCACAATTCAAGCTCGAAAGTGGTAGGGACGAACGGACGGCGAAACTGCTAGTGTGAGCGTCATGGAAACGGACCACGCCGCGCCGCAGCCGCAGGAAGCGATCGCCTTTTTGAACGACTCGCGCAATCACGGCGGGGCCGTCGTGACGCGGGTGGACACCCACGCCGCCTTGGTCTTCCTGGTGGGCGGGCGCGCTTACAAGCTGAAGCGGGCCGTGCGTTATCCCTATTTGGATTACGCGACGGCGGAGAAGCGCCGGGTCGCCTGTCTGGCCGAACTGGCGATCAACCGCCGGGCCGCGCCGTCCCTGTATTTGGGGGTTCAAGCGATCGCGCGTGGGTTGGATGGCGGGTTGCGTCTGGCCCCGCTGTCGGACGGGCGGGAAACCGCGACGGACGCCGGGGGCGAGGCCGTCGATTGGGTGGTGACGATGCGGCGCTTCCCCGACGAGGCGCTGTTCGACCGGATGGCCGAACGACAGGCCTTGACGCCATCCCTCATGCGGGCCTTGGCCGAACGGATCGCCGCCTTTCACGCGGCGGCGGAGCCTCGGCGCGACGGCGGCGGTCTGGCGGGGATGCGCGCGGTGGTCGATGGCAACATCGACGCGCTGCGCAGCTTTCCCGCCTTGTTTCCCGCCGACCGGGTGGCGCGGTTGAGCGAAGGTTCGGCGGCGGCGCTCGACCGGTTGCGGGCTGTGTTGGAGGATCGGCGGCGCGACGGCTTCGTCCGGCATTGCCATGGCGATCTTCATTTGCGCAACATCGTGCTGCTGGACGACGCGCCGACCCTGTTCGACGCCATCGAGTTCGACGAATCGCTGGCCGTCACCGACGTCTTTTACGACCTCGCTTTTCTGCTGATGGATCTGGATCATCGCGGTCTGCGCCCGTTGGGCAACGCCGTTCTGAACCGTTACGTCGAGGAAACCGGCGACGTCGGCGGGGTGGCGACCTTGCCGCTGTTCCTGTCCGCCCGCGCGGCGATCCGGGCGAAGGTGCTGGCGGCGGCGGACGAACTGGCTCCCGACGCGGCGGTTCAAGCCGAAGCCCGCCGGTATCTGGATCACGCCATCGCCGCGTTGGAGCCGCCGCCGCCCCGGCTGGTGGCGGTCGGCGGGTTGTCGGGCAGCGGCAAGTCGCGGCTGGCCCGTGGGGTGGCCCCGGATTTGGGGGGCGCGCCGGGGGCGCTGGTTCTGCGCAGCGACGTTCTGCGCAAACGCCTGTGCGGGGTGGCCGAAACCAACCGTCTGCCGTCGGACGCCTACGGCCCGGATCTCACCGCGCGGGTGTATGGCGGGTTGGCGGAGCGGGCGCGGTTGGCTTTGTCCGCCGGGCAGGCGGTGGTGATCGACGCGGTGTGCGCCCGCCCCGACGAACGGGCGTTGTTCGAGACCGTGGCCGCAGCGGCGGGGGCGCGGTTCGATGGGTTGTGGCTTGACGCGCCGCTCGACCTGCGCGCCCAACGTGTGACCAATCGCCGCAACGACGCCTCCGACGCGACGGCGGATGTGGTGAAACGGCAGGAAAACTACGATTTGGGCGCTCTGCGCTGGACGCGTCTGGACACGGGCAGGGTTGCGTCGGATGTGCTTGCCGAGGCGCTGAAAAGGTTGGCGTAATTTCCCAGACGGGCGGCGCGCCGCTGGCCTTGGTCCTGCGGTCGGCCCAGTCGCCGGTCGTGTCGTCAGCCACGCGCGCGTGTCCGAAGAATGACGGTTGGGGCTGCGTTTGGCCGGTTCCCCGGCAAATCCAACCTCCGCCGTCCGAGAGGGCCGCTCGATCCGGCTTGGGAGGATGCTCATGACGTACAAAACCATTCTGGTTCCGCTTGGCGGCAACGACAACGACGCGGTGGCGATGAAGGCCGCCCTGTCGGTCGCCCGCGACTTCGACGCCCATGTCGTCGGCCTGTTCGTGACGCTCGACCCGCGCGACGCGGTGCCGATGCTGGGCGAAGGCATGTCGGGCGCCATGGTGGATGAAATCATGCGCGCGGCGGAGGGCGAGTCGAACACCCACCGCGCCGCCGCCCGCCGCGTCTTCGACGCCGCCGTGTCGGAGGCGGGCGTCGAACTGCGCGACGCCCCCAACGGGATCGAGGCGCCGTCCGCCGCTTGGCGCGACGTCGTTGGCCGGGTGGAAGACGTCGTGCCGCTGGAAGGCCGTCTGGCCGATCTGATCGTCTTCGCTCAAACCACGCTGGACGCCGACACCCAGGGTTACGCCACCATGGAAACCGCGCTGCTGAGCGCCGGGCGTCCGTTGCTGATCGTGCCGAAGACTCTGCCCGACGGCGTCGGGCGTCATGTGGCCGTCGCCTGGAACGGCAAGATTGAATCGGCGCGCGCCGTGTCCGCCGCCTTGCCCTTCCTGCGCAGCGCCGATCAGGTGATGGTGCTGACCGCTGAAACTTCGGCGACGGAGGCTGCGGCAGGGCGTCGCATTGCCGAATATCTAGCTTGGCAGGGGATCAATCCCGCGCTGACATTGTTGCAGCCCGGATCGAAACCCGTCGGAGAGGCGGTTGTTGAAAAAGCCGTGGAACTGAAAGCCGACCTTCTTGTCATGGGGGGGTACGGGCACAGTCGGATGCGGGAAATGATCCTGGGCGGCGTCACTCGTTACGTGCTCAATCACGCCGGGTTGCCGGTGCTGATGACCCACTGATCGGCGCGCGACGCTCCCGTCGCTTGTTTGGCGGGAGCGCCCTCCCCGACGGTCGATGGTTCCGACGCGACCGGCGTCCGACCGTTCTGGGAGGAACGCGCCATGTTGACGATCATAGACTGCATCGGCTTGAGCGACTTGACCGAGGCTGAGGTCGACGCCATCGCCGAACACGAGCATGTGCCGGAGATCATCGCGGCGGAAATGGGCTGTTGTCTGGCCCATAGCCCCGATGGGACCATGCGGATCGCCGAGATTCTGGCGGACGACATCGCCGACGCCCGCGCCCACGGACATGACCGCCACGCCGAGGAATTGGTGGTGGTTCTGCGCGACTTCGTCGTCGCGCACAGCCCGCAATGAGGTGGGCCGCAATGAGGTGGGACGGCTTCCTCGGTCAAAGGTGAAGACGGGGAAGCCGTCGCCGGTCGGGCCGTTCAGCGCGGGTTCAGGAAAGAGGTTCTAGGGTCCTGTTCCTGTCACGGCGGGGAGGTGATCCCGCCTTTCTGTTCTGATTGTTGGCGCGCGCCCAACGCGACGCGCCATCGCCCAACCTGGAGCCTTCCATGGCGACATCCTCCTACAGCCCGTCGCAAAAGGGGCTGCATTGGCTGATCTTTTTGCTGGTCATCGGTCTCTACGGCATCACCTTCGCCGAGGATCTCTACCCGCGCGGCACTCCAGAGCGCGCGATGGTCTGGTGGCTCCACATCTCCTTCGGGCTTCTGCTGGCTGGGGCCGTCGTGGCGCGCCTTGGCGTGCGCCTGACGCGCGGCGCGCCCAATCTGCCGTCGTCCATGACGGTGCATGAGCAGAGGCTGGCCCAACTCGCCCATCTTGGCCTGTACGCCTTGCTGATCGCCATTCCGGTCATCGGCGTCGTTCTGACATGGCTGCGCGGCGACACGCTGACCTTCTTCGGCCTGTTCACCATCCCGGCCCCCTTCGCGCCGGATCGCGAGCTTGGCCGCACGGTCAAGGAGTTGCACGAGCTTGCCGCCAACCTGATTCTGGCGCTGGCCGGTCTGCACGCGGCGGCGGCGCTGTGGCATCACTATGTACGCCGCGACGACGTGCTGACGCGGATGCTGCCGGGATCCAACGCCGACGCGTGATCCGAGGTTTCGTCCGCGACAACGGCGTGGGCATGATCGTGATGAGGGGCTTGCGGCTTGCGCGCAGGCCCCTTGCCGTGCCAGGAACGAGGCGACGCCCCTTGTCGCGAGGCCTGCCCGATGCCGCCCGTTTCTTCGCCCGCCAGCAAAAGCCCAGCCGCCAAACCCGCCGCCAAGTCATCCTGCGGGTCGCTCGCCGCCTTCTGCCCGTGGGCGGGGGAGGAGGGGGTGCGGGTCTATCTGCGCCCGGTTGGGCTGACGCCGCTGGCCGCTTGGGCCAAGGGCGCGGCGGTGCCGTTGGCGGGCGGGCGTTTTTCCTTCGCGACCGCTGAGTTGATCGTCCGACAGCTCGACCGCCCCGACGGCGCGGATCGGATCGAGCGCGCCTTCGCCCCCCTGTCGGAAATCCTCGCCTGGGGGTGGGAGCGGTCGCGGAGCGTGGCTGAAACGCTGGACCGCCAGCTTGGCGCGCTGACCCGCGCCCGTCCGGCCTTCGCCGGGGTCGATCTGAGCCGACCGCGCCTGATGGGCATCGTCAACGTCACGCCCGACAGCTTTTCCGACGGCGGCGACTTCCTCGACCCCGCCGCCGCCATCGCCCATGGCGAGGCGCTGGTGGCGGCGGGGGCCGACATCCTCGACATCGGCGGCGAATCCACCCGGCCCGGCGCGGCCCCCGTCCCCCCCGATGTGGAGGAGGCGCGCGTCCTGCCGGTGATCCGCCATTTCGCCGCCAAGGGCGTGGCCGTGTCGGTGGACACCCGCCACGCCCGCGTCATGGCGGCGTCCATCGGCGCGGGCGCGCGCCTCATCAACGACGTTGCGGGCCTCGCCGATCCGCTGGCCTTGCCGGTGGTGGCTAAATCGGCCACGCCGGTGGTGCTGATGCACATGCAGGGCGAACCCGGCACCATGCAAAGCGACCCGCAATACCGCGACGCCGCGCTCGACGTGTTCGATTGGCTGGAGGCGCGGGTGGCGGCCTGCGTCGCCGCCGGGGTGGCGCTGGACAAGATCGCGGTCGATCCCGGCATCGGTTTCGGCAAGACGGCGGCGCACAATGTCGATATTTTACGCCACGCCGCGCTGTACCACGCGCTGGGCTGCCCGCTGCTGATCGCGCTGTCGCGCAAGAGCTTCATCGGGCAACTGTCGCGCGGCGAGCCGCCACGGGCGCGGTTGGCCGGGTCGCTGGCCGCTGGTCTCGACTCGCTCAACCAGGGGGCGCAGATGCTGCGCGTCCACGACGTCGCCGAAACCGCGCAAGCCCGCGCCGTGTGGGAAGCCTTGCATCCGGTTTGAGGCGGATCGCCGCGATCCATAAGGGGTTGCCCTGACGCCTTTGTCACGAGGCTTGACCGCAGGGGCGGCGAAGGGCCAAGAAGCAGCGTCATCGCTCCGTCATCGCCGCTTGCGCGGGCTGGCAGGGCGAGGACGTCACGTTTCTTCGCGAGGTTTTTTCCATGACGCGACACCTGTTCGGCACCGATGGCATTCGCGGCACGGCCAACGTCGATCCGATGACCGCCGAAACGGCGTTGCGGGTGGCGATGGCGACGGCGTTGCAGTTCCGTCGGGGCAACCACCGCCACCGGGTGGTGATCGGCAAGGACACGCGCCTGTCCGGCTATATGCTGGAACCAGCCTTGACCGCCGGTTTCATCTCGATGGGCATGGACGTCGTGCTGGTCGGGCCGCTGCCGACCCCGGCGGTGGCCATGCTGACGCGGTCGTTGCGCGCCGACATGGGCGTGGTGATCTCGGCCTCGCACAACCCCTATCAGGACAACGGCATCAAGCTGTTCGGTCCCGACGGCTACAAACTGTCGGACGAGGTGGAGATCGCCATCGAAACCCGGATGGGCCAGCCCTTCGCCCCCGATCTGGCCGGATCGCCCGATTTGGGCCGCGCCAGCCGGATGGAGGACGCGACCGGGCGCTACATCGAATATGTGAAGAACACCTTCCCGCGCGGCCTGCGGTTGGACGGGCTGAAGATCGTCATCGACTGCGCCAACGGCGCCGCCTACCGCGTCGCGCCCAAGGTGCTGTACGAGTTGGGGGCGGAGGTCATTCCGATTGGCGTCAGTCCCGACGGCACCAACATCAACAAGGGCTGCGGCGCCACCGCCACGCAAAGCCTGCAAGAGCAGGTGATTTTCCACGCCGCCGATCTGGGCATCGCGCTCGACGGCGACGCCGACCGCCTGATTATGGTGGACGAGGCCGGGCGCCCGATTGACGGCGACCAGTTGATGACGCTGATCGCGTCGTCCTGGGCGGCGGCGCAGACGCTGCGCGGCGGCGGGGTGGTGGCGACGGTCATGTCGAATCTCGGCATGGAGCGGCACCTCACCGGCCTTGGCCTGCATCTGGCGCGCACGCCGGTCGGCGACCGTTACGTCGTCGAGATGATGCGGGAGCGTGGCTACAACGTCGGCGGCGAGCAATCGGGCCATGTCGTGCTGTCCGATTACTCGACGACCGGCGACGGGTTGATCGCCGCGCTTCAGGTGCTGGCGGTGCTGATCCAGTCGAACGGTCGCCCAGCCAGCGAGCTGTGCCGCGTCTTCGCCCCGGTGCCGCAGAAGCTGACCAACGTGCGCTTTTCCCCCGGCTCCAAGCCGCTGGACGACAAGACGGTGCAAGAGGCCATCCGCGACGGCGAAGCCCGTCTGGCCGACAGCGGGCGTCTGCTGATCCGCAAATCGGGCACTGAACCCTTGATCCGCGTGATGGCCGAGGGCGACGACGAGGCCTTGGTCCTTCAGGTGGTCGCCGACATCGCGGACTCCATCCGGGTCAGCGCCGAAACCTCCGCAGCGGGAGCCGCATGATGAAAGGTCGCGTTCTGATCGTCGCCGGATCGGATTCGGGCGGCGGCGCCGGCATCCAGGCGGACATCAAGACGGTCAGCGCGTTGGGGGCCTACGCCGCCACCGCCATCGCCGCGCTGACGGCGCAGAACACCAAGGGCGTTTTCGGCGTGCTGCCGATCGATCCGGCTTTCGTCGCGCTTCAGATGAAGGTGGTGTTGGAGGACATCGGCGCCGACGCGGTGAAGATCGGCATGTTGGCCAACGCCGCCGTGATCGAAGCGGTGGCGGCGGAGTATGAGGCGCAGGGCGGCAACGTGCCGCTGGTCGTCGATCCGGTGATGATCGCCAAGAGCGGTCATTTTCTGCTGGAGCCGGACGCGGTGTTGACCCTGCGCAAGCGGCTGTTGCCGCTGGCCGCCATCGTCACGCCCAACCTGCCGGAGGCGGAGGCGTTGACCGACGTGCCGATCCGCGATCTGGACGGGATGCGGCAAGCCGCCAAACTGATCCTGACCTTCGGCCCCCGCGCGGTGCTGTTGAAGGGCGGGCATCTGGAGGACGACCGGCTTTATGATCTGCTGTTGAGCGAGGACGGCGAAACGGTGTTCGAGGGCGCGCGGGTTCACACCCCCCACACCCACGGCACCGGCTGCACCCTGGCCTCGGCCATCGCCGCCGGTTTGGCGCAGGGCTTGAACACGCACGATGCGGTCGCCCGCGCCCGCGCCTATGTGGAAACCGCGATCCTGACCGCGCCGGGCTTGGGCCATGGCCACGGCCCGTTGAACCATCTGCACACGGTTCGCGACTTTCCCTGAACCCGACATCCTCTGAAACGCCCGGCGATCAAGACCGGGCGTCTTCAACGCTGTGTTCAGAAGGCGACGGCGGCGCTTGGCGTCGCCCCGATTGCTCCCTGCCGGTCCAGCGCGTCCAGAACGGCGATGACCTCCGCCGAAGCGCGCTCCACCGCCGTCACTTCGTTCAGGGCGCGCGCCATGTCGCCGTCGGCGTAGGCCTTGGCCGCCGCCTTGCCATGATCGTGCACGTCGCGGTGCGGTCCCTCCAAACGGGCGAAATCCGGGCTGTTTCGGTAGGGCAACGAGGCTGGGCCGTAATACCATTTGCCCAACCGGCAATTTTCATGGCTGGCCAATTCGTCGGCCCGCAGGGTTTCCAGCCCGACCAGCATGTCGGCCAGACGTTTTTTCCAAATGACGTGATCGACCTTGGCGATCTTGATGATCTTGCCGGGGATGTCCTGCTCGAACAGCATCTTCAACTGGTTGCCCAACAGGCTTTCGACGCCGCGCGTCGCCTCGACGCTGCGCAGGATCGACGCGCTGTTGGCCGCGCTGCTTTCGGCGATGCGGGCGGTTCCGGCGGCCACCTGGTTCGCGGCGGCGGATTGTTGGGTCAGCACGCTGGCGATGTCCGACATGCGCTGTTCGGTGCGGTCGATGTGATGGCCGATGTCGGCCATGCGCTCGCTGACCGCGCGGATCGCCTCCTGACCACCCTGGACGGCGCGGGTGCCATCCTCCATCGAGGTGATGATGGCGCTCATTTCGGTCTTCAAACCTTCGATGCGCAGGCGGATGTCCTCGGTCGCCCGCGCGGTCTGGTTGGACAGGTTTTTCACCTCGCTGGCGACGACGGCGAAGCCCTTGCCCGCCTCCCCCGCTCTGGCCGCCTCAATCGTGGCGTTCAGCGCCAGCAGGTTGGTCTGTTTGGCGATGGCCTCGATGGTGGAGACGATTTCGGCGATGCGTTCGGAGGCGACGGACAATTCGCCGACGCGCCGCGCGGCGCCCTGCACCGCGTCGGCGATCACCCCCATGCGGTCCACGGCGTCGTTGACGGTGCGCCCGCCGTCCGCCGTCACGCTTTGCGCCTCCGTCGCCAGCGTCGCCACCTCGCGGCTGCGCGCCCAGATTTCCTGAATGCCGGTGACGGTTTCCTCCGTCGCGGCGGCGATGGCCTGGGATTCCTGATCGACGGCGTGCAGTTGGCCGACCATGTGGGCGTTGGCGACGGCGGAATCATTGATGGCGATGGCGGCCTCGACCGTGCGGTCCATCAAGGCGGCGGCCACGCCGTCCATCGCCTTGCTGGTTTGCAGCGAGGTCTGCGATTGGGTGTAGACGGCCAAGGTGCGATCCAGGTCGAAGGACACCGCCCGGATGACCGCCGCCGCCGCCGCGTCCGCCGTGCGGGGGCGCCAGCGCAACGCCTTGCGCACGATGCCGACCAGATCGCTGAGCGCGATTCCGTAAGCGCCGATGTACCAGGAGGGTTCCAACCCGATGCGTTGATGGGCCAGACCGACGGCGTGGCAGCGCGCTTCATGCTCCGCCGATCCGACGTCGCGGAACAGGCGGCGCCAATGGTCGGCCTGGGTGGCCTTCAGACGGTTGAGGTCGCCATGAGCGTCCAGCAGCGTCTTCATGGTCGGCCAGCGCGTCAGATGCGCGTAGAACCGCTCCGACAGGGCGGGAAGCTGCGCGTCGATCAACCGTCCCATGGATTCCAGAAGTGTCCGTTCGTTTTCGGTCAGCCCGAAAAACGCCGCGTCGGCCCGTTGGCCGGTGGTCATGCCGCTCATGCTTCAATCCGCCTGATTTCACGGCGGTCTGCATCATCACTTTGGCGACCGTCGCGTTACAACGATGACATTGATACGACGTTTTCGTAAGCGCGCCAATGCGGGGAAATCGGTATGCAGACATGACGTTGATTGTGGAAGATACGCTCAGCGGCGCAGATCGTTTGTTTCCTTAATGCATAAAATGTTGTTTTTTAAAATGCGAAATACCGCGCCAAAACATCGCCGCAACCAAATTATGCTTCCGCATGCCCTCGAATCGCCTTGGCCAACAGGGGCGCGAGCGGCAGAGCGTTGCTTGGGTGCGGCACTCCGTCGCAAGACAATGGGCGACCGAAGCCTTCGGCTTGGAATCGGTTGGCGACGGTTTGACTGAACAGCGCGTGAACTCCGAACACCCGCAATGACGTCGTGCCCAGCGCGCGCGCCATCCGCCCACAGGAAAAGATGGTTTCGCCGGAACTGATGACGTCATCGACGATCACCGCCGGGCGCCCGGCCAGCGGCGCGTCGGTGGGCAGGGACACGGTGACGTCGCGGTCGCCCCGCCGCTCCTTGCGTCCGACAATCCCGGTCAGATTCAGCGGCCCGGCGATGGCCTCGACCAGCGGCGCGGATTCCTCATCCGGGCCGATGATGACGGCGTCGGCGGGGACGGCGTCCGCGCGCAACCGCTCGACAATCGGCCCGGCCCCGCTCAGCGCCGTCGCTGGACGCCCGACGAACACGGCGTCCAGCGAGGGCGTGCGGTGCAAATGCGGCTCGACGCAGACAAAGCGGTCGAAGCAACGGCCCAGCCAATCGCCGATCACCGTCTGGCTGACCGGCTCCCCCGGCTTGAACACCATGTCTTGGCGCATGTAGGCCATATAGGGGGCGACCAGACACAAATCCGTCGCGCCCTGGCGGCGCAGCACCGACGCGGCGAGCGTCAGCTCCACCAGCTTGTCGTTGGGCTGGTCGAGCGAGCGGTAGACGATGGCCCGCTCCATCGGTTCAGGCAGGCGGACCAGACTTTCCCCGTCGGGAAAACGGTGCAGTTCGGCGATGTGGCAGGGAACGCCCAGCGCCTGGGCCAACGCCTGGGCCTGGGCCGCTGATTCTGGAAACCCGTAAACAGCCGTGTGGGGCGCCATGGCCCGTCTCCCCAACCAATCCGCGTCAAAAGGGGAACAAGCTTGGCGCCGGAGGCGCGGGCGCGTCAATCACCGGGTGGAGGGGCCCAGGGCAATCGGGTGAAGGGTTATAAACCTGTATAGAGGATTTTCCGTCATCCCCGCGAAGGCGGGGATCCAGGCTTTTCGGTCAGATTCTCTCTGCGAACTCTGGATCCCCGCCTTCGCGGGGGTGACGAATTTCCTAATGAAGGAATTTCAAGCCTTCACCCGATTGCCCTGGGAGGGGCTTGGCTTTGCCCCCAAGAACATGATATTGAAAATAAGTCGCATTATTGGCGGGCGCCTTGATTTCCGCCAAAGCTCTGGGGAGCTTTGGGAAATTCCGAGCGTCGCCCACATGGCGGGATGCCGCGTTGCAAAAAAAACAGCGCGGGTCGGGCGATTAATAATGCGAATAAGACTCGTTCGCACTATAGAAGCGTGGGGCGTCGCCCTGACATGTGTGGGGATTTTGCGGCGCGCGGTTTCGGCGCGCGCTTTGGGGGAGTTCAACCGTCATGCCGACATCGCGTCATCGCCCTCGCGCCGCCGCTGCGGCCTTTGCCGGATGGGCCGTTCTGCTGACCGCCGGAGCGGGGGCGGCGCAGGACGGCGCGGCGGTTCCGCCGCCGTCGCCTGCCGCCACCGCCGCTTTGGCCACCTTGCCGCATGATCTGTCGCCGTGGGGCATGTTCCTGGGGGCCAGCCCGGTGGTGCAGGCGGTGATGGTTGGTTTGGCCTTGGCCTCCGTCGCCACCTGGACCATCGCCATCGCCAAAATCATTGAGTTGACTTCGGCCCGGCGCAAGGCGAACGCGGCGTTGGCGATGCTGGAAGACGCGCGCTCCCTGTCGCAGGCGGCGGAGCGGGTCGGCTTCAGCCAGGGGACGGCGGCGGTTCTAGTCCGCGCGGTTCTGGCGGAAACCCATCAATCGGCGGACGCGCCGTCGCGCGACGGGCTGATGGACCGCGCGGCCTCCCGTCTGGAACGGATCGAGGCGGCGGCCGGGCGACGGATGGCGCGCGGCACCGGCATTCTCGCCACCATCGGCTCGACCGGCCCCTTCATCGGGCTGTTCGGCACGGTGTGGGGCATCATGACCAGTTTCATCGGCATTTCCCGCGCCCAGACCACCAATCTGGCGGTCGTCGCGCCGGGCATCGCCGAAGCGCTGCTGGCCACCGCCATCGGGCTGGTGGCGGCGATCCCCGCCGTGGTCGTCTACAACGCGTGCAGCCGGGCGATTGGCGGTCACAAGGCGCAATTGACCGACGCGTCCGCCGCCGTGCTGCGCCTGTTGAGCCGCGACATCGACCGTCGCCTGTTGCCGCGCGGGGCGGCGCTTCCGGCCAACAATTCGGCTGCGGCGGAGTGATCGGCGATGGGCGCGCGTCTGGGATCCGGGGGCGACGACGATCTGGCGGAAACGCACGAGATCAACGTCACCCCCTTCATTGATGTCGTTCTGGTTCTTCTCATCATTTTCATGGTCGCGGCCCCCCTGGCCACGGTGGATGTGCCGGTCGATCTGCCCGCCTCCACCGCGACGCCGACGCCGCGCCCGGACAAACCGCTGTTCCTGTCGATCCAGGCCGACAAGAGTCTGTCCTTGGGCGAGGTCAAGACCACGCGCGAGGGGTTGGCCGCCGCGCTGGACGCGGCCTCTGGCGGCGACAAGGCGGCGCGGGTGTTCCTGCGCGCTGACAAGTCGGTCGATTACGGGGCGTTGACCGAGGTGATGAACAGTCTGCGCGGAGCCGGTTATCTGAAGGTCGGTCTGGTCGGCCTGGAAACGGCCCCCTCGCCATGACGGCGGCGTCTCAGCACAACGATTGGCGGTCCGGCGTTTGGAACGAATCGGTCGAGCGTCCGGTCATCGGCGCTGCCCGCTGGGGCGGCAGCCTCGCGTTGGCTTTGGGCGCGCATGCGGCGGCGGCGCTGGCCATGGTGGCGTGGCATGCGCCGCTGACGCCTTTGGCCGCCGATCCGCCAGCCGTGCTGTTGGAATTGGCGCCGCTTCCGGTCGCGCCGCCGGAATCGATTCCGGTGGCGGAGGTTCCCCCCGCGCCGCCGCCGCCCGAGCCGGTGGTGGAACCGCCGCCAGAGCCGCCGCCGCCCGACCCTGTCGTCGAACCGCCGCCTCCGCCGGACCCTGTCGTGGAGCCGCCCCCGCCGCCGGAACCGCCGCCGCCGGAACCACCGCCAATGGTCGAGCCGGAGGTGGTTTTGCCCAAACCGCCGCCCGATCCGCCCAAACCCAAGCCGGAACCGAAAAAAGAAAGGCCCAAACCCCAGCCGGACAAGCCAAAGCCAGAGAAACCCAAGCCGCCGCGCCCGGTGGCGGCGGCGCAGCCGACCCAGCCGACGGCTCCGCCGGTCGCCGCTCCGGCTCCCGTGGCGGCCGCTCCGGCGCCATCGACGGCGCCCTCGCGGGTTTCCCCATCCTGGCAAGGGCGGGTGTTGAGCCATTTGGAGCGGTACAAGCGTTACCCGCGCGCGGCGCAAGCCCGCCGTCAGGAAGGCGTGGCGCAGGTGCGCTTCACCATCGACCGCGAAGGGCGGGTTTTGGCCGTGAAGCTCGACCGCAGCGCCGGGCATGAGTTGCTGGACGAGGAGACGTTGGAGATGGTGCGCCGGGCCTCTCCCCTGCCGCCGCCGCCCGACGAAATGACGCAGGAGCGTATTGAACTGGTTGTTCCGGTTCAATTTTTCCTGAAATAGCCGGGATCGCGTCCTGATGGTGACGGCTTCAGCGCCCGCGTCGTGTCCGACGCGGGCGCCGTCTTTTTAAGCGAATAAGAATTATTCGCATTTATAACTTGCTTCGCAGTCGAAGTGATTTTAAGAAGCAATCGCATATGACCTTTTGCTTCGCTTGGGGGGATTTTCCGTGTCACCGTCCACCGCCGTTCTGATGTCCATGAGAGTGTCCCGGCCCATCGCCACGTCGCCAGCGCTGGGGGCGGCGCTTGGCTTGGCCTTGAGCTGCACCGCCTTGCAACCGGCTTCGGCCCAGACGGCGACTCCGTCGGCGGGCGAACAGCAACTGCCCGCCATCGCGGTGGAGGGCGCCAAGCCTCAGGGCGACTACAAGGCCGACCGCGCGTCGTCGCCGAAGCTGACCGAGCCGCTGCTCGACACCCCGCAATCGATCACGGTGATCCCGCGCGAGGTGATGGACGACCGGGGGGCGACCACGCTGCGCGACGTGTTGCGCACGGTGCCGGGCATCACCCTGTCGGCGGGCGAGGGCGGCGGGCCGCAGGGCGACAATCTGAAGATCCGGGGCTTCGCCGCCAACACCGATCTGTTCATCGACGGCATGCGCGACCAGGGCCAATACAGCCGCGACAACTTCAATCTGGAGCAGGTCGAGGTCATCAAGGGCGCGTCGGCCACCGCGTCGGGCCGGGGATCGACCGGCGGCGCCGTCAACCTCGTCACCAAGACGGCGGGCAAGGAGGCGATCACCGCCGGGTCGGTGTCGCTGGGAACCGACCGGACCAAGCGCGTCACCGCCGACGTCAACCGCTCCCTGACCGACTATGGCGTCGACGCGGCGGTGCGGTTGAACGTGATGGGGCACGCCTCGGGCGTCGCCGGACGGGATGTCGTGGAGAACAACCGCTGGGGCTTCGCCCCGTCGGTGACGTTTGGCCTGAGCGGCCCGACCAAGTTGACGCTGAGCTACATGCATCTGGTCGAGGACAACATCCCCGACTATGGCATTCCGGTTTTGAGCGGCACGTCGCTGCCCAACGTGAGGCGGGAAAACTATTACGGCTTCAAGGATCTGAACGCCGAAAACACCCGCACCGACATCGGCACGGCCCGGTTGGAGCATGAATTCAACGACGTCGTCAGCGTGCGCAACACCCTGCGCGCGTCGCAGACCAAGCGTTATTCCAACGTGTCGGTGCCGCGCAACGCCTCCACCCTCACCAACACGATGACCCGGACGCCGACGGCGCGCGACACGACGTTGAAAAGCCTGGACAACCAGACCGACGTCACCTTGAAATTCTCCACCGGCGGGCTGAAGCACTCGCTGGTGACGGGCGTCGAGTTGGCGGCGGAAAGCTACGACAACCAGCCCTACAGCTTCACCGCCGCGACGACCAGCCTGTCGGATCCCAACCCCTTCGCCATCTATCGCGGCACGCGCACGCTGGGCGCCAAGAGCGAGACCAAGAGCGCCACGGCGGCGCTCTACGTCATGGACACGGTGAAGATCGGCGAACAGTGGGAAATCGCGGGCGGCCTGCGTTATGACCGCTTCCACACCGACACCAAGATCGCCGCGACGGCGACCGCCGCCGCGCTGAACCCGACCCGCACCGACAATCTGCTGAGCTGGCGCGGGGCCATCGTCTACAAGCCGGTTCCCAACGCCAGCCTCTACGCCAGCGCGTCCACCGCCTACAACCCGTCGGCGGAGGGCTTGGCCCTGACGGCGGCGAACGGAACCACCCCGCCGGAAAAGAACCTGACCTACGAGGTCGGGGCCAAGTGGGACGTGTTGGGCGACGCGCTGTCGCTGACCGGCGCGGTGTTCCGCACCGAAAAGACCGACGCGCGCGAAACCCTGCCCGGCGGCACGGTTCAGGTGTTGAACGGCCTGCGCCGCGTCGATGGGTTCGAGTTGGGCGTCGCCGGTCATCTGACCAGCAAGTGGCAGGTCTTCGGCGGCTACACCTATCAGACCAGCGAGATCGTCGAGACCTTCACCGCCGCCAACAAGGGCAAGGAACTGGCCAGCACGCCCAAGCACACGGTCAGCCTGTGGTCCACCTATGAGCTGCCGTGGAATCTGAAGGTCGGCGGCGGCGTGCAGTATGTCGCCGACCGTTATTGGACCGACGCCAATCTGGGCAAGATCCCGAATTACGCGGTGTTCGACGCCATGGCCGCCTACGCGATCCGTCCGGGCGTGGAGTTGCAGGTCAACATCTACAACCTGACCGACAAATTCTACATCGAACGGGTGCACGCGGGCGGGGGGCACGCGGTCCCGGGCGCCGGGCGCACCGCGCTGCTCACCACCAACGTGAAGTTCTAAAGCCAAAAGTCTGTTCGGCGGCCTGGTGGGCCGAACTGCGACGTCGGGGCCGCTCTGCGGCAATGGAGCGGTCCCGGCGCTTTTTCCATCCGTTCCCGCGCCAAGGTCAGGAGACGCGCATGCTGCTGCACATTCCCAACGTTCTGACGGGCGATCAGGTCGCCGAGGCGCGCCGCGTCCTGGACGGGGCCGATTGGGTGGACGGCGCCGTCACCGCCGGTCATCAATCGGCCAAGACCAAAGACAACATGCAGATCCCGGAGCAGCATCCGGCGGCCCGCCAATTGGGGGACGTCATTCTGGCGGCGCTGGAACGCAACCCGCTGTTCATGGCGGCGGCTCTGCCGTTGAAGGTGTTTCCGCCGCTGTTCAACCGCTACGCCGGGGGGCAGAGCTTCGGCGTTCATGTGGACAACGCCATCCGTCAGATTCCCGGCACGCCGCATCGGGTGCGCACCGATTTGTCGGCCACCCTGTTTTTCACCGACCCCGACGAGTATGACGGCGGCGAACTGACCGTCGAGGACACCTACGGCGTCCACATGGTCAAGCTTCCGGCGGGCGACATGGTGCTCTACCCGTCCACCAGTCTGCATCAGGTGCGTCCGGTGACGCGGGGGGCGCGGGTCTGCTCCTTTTTCTGGATGCAGAGCATGGTACGCGACGACGGGCGGCGGACCATGCTGTTCGACCTCGACACCGCCATTCAAAAGATCAACGGCGATCTGCCCGACCATGCCGGGGTCGTGCAGTTGACCGGGCTTTACCACAATTTGCTCCGCCACTGGGCCGACACCTGAGCGTCGTCGTCTCCGCAGCCGTTTGAAAAAGGCAACGCATCATGGCCATCACCGCCGCCAAGCCGCAGCGTCAACGCCTGTGGTTCCGCACGCTTCAGAACATCCATCTGTGGACCGGGCTGATTTTGTGCCTGCCGCTCGTCATGCTGGGAATCACCGGCTCGATCCTGGTGCTGGAGGACGAGTTGCGGGATCTGACCGGCGACCGTCCAACCTATGTGTTGGAAGCGGGCGCGGCCAAGCCGATCTCGGCGATCCTGGCGGCGGCCAAAGGGGCGGCCCCCGCCGGAACGCAACCGGGATTCGTGACGCTGCCGGACGAGCCGGGCAAGCCCGTCACCGTCCGCCTGACCGCCGCCCGCCCGCCGGGGGGCGAGCGTGGCGCGCCGCAAGCCGCGCCGCAGGGGCCGATGGGCGCGCTGTTGATCGACCCGGCGTCGCTGGCGGTCGTCGGGTCGCAAACGCCGGGCGACGGCTTTTTGCGCACGGTCCACATGCTGCACGCCAATTTTCTCATCCGCGACCGCAGCGGGCGCGAGATCATCGGCTGGCTCGGCGTGGCGATGCTGGCGCTGGGCGTCAGCGGCCTCATCATCTGGTGGCCACGTCCGGGGCGCTGGAAGGCGGCGTTCACGGTCAAGGCGGGCGCGCGCGGCGTTCGGTTGCACCGCGATTTGCACGGCGCCGTCGGCGTCTGGTCGCTGGTCATTTTCATGGTTGTGAGCTTTTCGGGCGTCTATCTGGCCTTCCCGCAGACCCTGGGCGACGGGGTGTCGGCGATTTTCCCAGCCCGCGACCTGCGCGCCCAAGTGACGGTGGAGCCGGTCAAGGGAGCCAAACCGTTGGACGTCGATCAGGTCGTCGAACTGGCGGTCAACGCCTTGCCGGGCGCGACCCTGCGGTCGGTGTCGCCGCCCGCTCGGCCCAACCAGGCCTATCGGGTCGGTTTGGCCCCCGCCGGGCACAGCCACGGCGCGCCGATGGCCACCGTCTTCGTTGACCCCTGGGCCGCCCGCGTCGTCGAGATCCGCGATCCGGCCCGCTACAGCCTGGGCGAAACCATGCTGGCGTGGCAACGTCCGCTGCACGCGGGCGAGGGGCTGGGCGCGCTGTGGAAGTGGCTGGTCTTCCTGTCGGGCGTGCTGCCGCCGCTGTTCGCCGTCACCGGCACGGCGATGTGGTGGCTGAAGCGCAAGGCGCGCAAGGCCAAGGACGCCGAACGCGCGGCGGCGCTGGCGGGCGCGGCGGCGGCGGAGTGACGGACTCCGCCCTCAGTCCGGCAGGGCGAAGCTGGCGACCATCGGCGCGTGGTAGCTTTCCGGCGACCGGACGTTGACAGGATGAAACACCTCGTCGCTCAGCGCTTCGTTGTGGATGGCGACGTCGCGGAACCACCCGGCCAGCCGGGGCGACACCAGCAGATGGTCCAGCATCACTGGCGCCCCGGCGTGCAGCACGGAAAAGCGGCGGTCGGGCGGGATCACCCGTTCCAGCGGCGACAGGACGCGCCCGGCCAACGCCGGATTGCCGGTGGACTCCAGGTCGGCGCACAGGATGCGCAACGGGGTGTGCTCCATGCCCGCGTTGCAGTCGCCCGCCACCATCACCAGCGCGTTGGGGTCGGCGTCGAACAGCCGATCCACCGCCAGCCGGGTTTCCAGCGCCTGCCCCGCCCGTTTCAGGGCGGCCAGATAATAGCCCTCGGCCCAGCCCTCCGCCGTTTTCCAGACGAAGGCCCCGGCCTTTTGCCCGGGCACCGGAGCGGCCAGCGGCGCGCGCAGATGCAGGTTGAAAATGTGCAAGAGCGGTCCTCCGGGCAGCGCGATGGCGGTTTGAAGCGCCGGGCGGTCCCATGACGCCTCCACCGCGTCGGTCCTTGGCGGAACGGCGGTGGCGAGGCGGACGCGCGGCGGCGGAACCAGATCATGGCGCAGCAGGCGCGTCGCCGTGATCGGCCAGCGGCTGACCAGCACCGGGTTGTGCCGGTCGGCGGGCGACGACCCATCGCCCGCCGTGACGTGGAACCCGGCGTAGCGGGTGCCGTCGAGCAAACGGGACAGGGCGCGGAGGACGCGCGGCTCTTTCTTGATCGGGTGTTGGGCGTCAACCTCCTGCAAACACAGGATGTCGGCGGACAACCGTTCCAATTGGGGACGCAAAGCGGCGATGCGGGCGGCGAAGGGCGGATCGCTGACGTCGTCGTCCAGACTTTCCAGGTTGAAGGTGGCGATGCGGAACAGGGTCTCGGCCATGGCGCAACCTGGGTCAGAACAGTTTGGGTCAGAACAGTTCGACGTCCCCCTCGATCTTGGTGGTGCGCAACCGTTCGATGAACGAGGATTCGCTGCGGGCGATGTCGCCGAGCGTCTCGTCGCCGATCAAACGCCGTTGGGTCCGTCCAGTGGTCGGGAAGAAGCGGATGGCGCGCGGGCTGGACCCGCCGACGTCCCAGCTTACCGTCGGAATGCCTTCGGTGGCGAGATACTCCATGACGAATTCGACGTTGCGCTGGCCGATGTTGGACGTGCGCAGGGTGGCGACGTTGACGTTGGCCCCGCCGAAGACCTTGGCGCGCAACCGGTCGCGGCGCCCGGTGACGGCCAACAGCCGGTTGATGAGTTGCTCCATCGCCGCGCTGCCATAGCGCGACGAGAGCGACGTCGTGTCCAGGCCCGCGTCGGGCAACAGAAAATGATTCATCCCGCCAATCGCGGCCACCGGGTCATAGACGCAGGCGGCGACGCAGGATCCCAGCGTGGTCGTGATGATGACGTCCGGGCTGTCGCTGACCACGCAACCACCGACCACGATGTTGACCATCTCCGCGCCCAAACGCTGGTCGTGATAACGGTTGGCGGCGACGTCCTGCCGTTCCAGGGTGCGCTTCGATGGGGTGTGGAAGGATCGTGCCGTGCGCAGCGGATCGGGCGGCATCGCGTCGGAGGCTCCTCGGTCGGGGCGGTCGAAAACCTTAGATAGGTGTTTTTGTTATTTTTGGTAGTGTGCGTCGTGCTGAAATTTTTGCCAATTCAGTGTTTCCCCTAGAGGATTGACGGTCTCGCGCGGCCTGTCGTCCGCAGGCTGCGGTCAGAAACGCCCGATCCAATCGGTCAGAAGGTCGTTTTGCAGCGCGCGGGCGCGGACGGCCCAGGCGCGGGCTTCGGCGGGCGGTTCCGTCACCCGTCGGTCGAGCGCGGCGTCCAGCGCCCGGCGGCGTTCGGCGTCGGTGATGAACAGCGCGAAGCCCAAGGTCTGGCCGCTGGCCGTGCGCAGGGCGCCAGCCAAGCCCTTGACGAAGGACAAGGTGCCGGTTTTGGCGTGAACGCCGGGCGGCAGCGCCTTGCCGTCCTCTTCCCCCGGCAGCAAGCTCCACAGGGGTGGACCGCCCAGCCGCAGCAGGGCGGCCATCTGCCGGGGCGTCGCTTGCGAGCCGGTGCCAAGCCCGGAATGGTTGGCCAGCCGCAAGCCTCGCCAATCGGCGGGTTTGGCGTTCGCTCCCGCCTCCGCGTCGCTTTGCCGGGTGAGCAGGGTTTGCAGCAGCAACGCCGATTGGCCCAGCCGGTCGATGGTGGGGTCGATCCGGCGGGCGACCGCCAGCCCGATCATCTCAGCCGACAGATTGTTGGAATAGCGCAGCAACGCGCGCGCCAACGCGGTCAGCGGCTGGCTGTCCAGCGTGGCGACGACCCGCGCGCCACCCGCCGCTTTGTCCGGGGGAACGTGTCCCGGCTGTGGGGCGGGCAGGCTGACGCCCGCGTCGGCGGCCAGACGGCGGAACAGCGACGCGGCGGCCAGACCGGGCCGGGCCACCGGCAACCACAGCCGCCCATCGCCGTTCGGCTTTTGCGGCAGGAGCCAGCGGTCGGGACCGTTGGGCAGGGGTGGGATGGCGCCGTTGGGCGCAAGGCTGACCGTGGCGCTGTCCAGCGGCGCGCGTCCGCTGTCGGACACCGACCACAGTCCGGCCGTGACGACGCCGCTGGCCCCGCGCGTCCAGGCCAGTTGCGCGCGGTTGAAATTGACCGCCAACGTTCCGACCCCGGTGTTGTAAGGCGCGGCCCAGGGTTGGCCGGAGTCGATTTCCGACAATTCCGGTCCATGGCCAGCATCGTACAAGAAACGCCCCGTCACCCGGGTGATCGCCGACGCTTGCAGCCCGGCGACCAGTTGGGTCAGCCCCTCGCTGGACAGAGACGGGTCGCCGCCGCCCTCCAGAATCAGGTCGCCGCGCAGCACGCCGTTCTGAATCGGGCCGATGGCGTGCAGACGGGTGGTGAAACGGTGATCGGGGCCCAGCACGTTCAGGGCGGCGGCCACCGTCGGCAGTTTGGCGACCGAGGCCGGAATGAACGGGCGATCCGCCTGCCGTTCCTCGACCACCGCGCCGGTGTCGAGTCTGAACAACACGTAACCGACCGACCCGGTTTGGAAACCTTGGCGTGCAATGGCGTCGTCCGGCGCCGCTGCGGCGGCGCTTCCCAGACCGATCAGGACGATCAGGACGCTGACGATCCGTCGGACCACAGGGCGGGAGCGGGAGAACGACGTCGCGTCCATCAGGGTTTTCCATAGTTCGGGCGCAGGTGGACGGCAAGGCGTGTTGTTCCGTCGATTGCCATGTCATAGAGTTCTTTTGAAGAAAATGCGCTGGAGATCCCTGGCGTGGACGTAGCCGGACAAAGACCGGCTGGGGGGCGGGATGGCGATGTCGAATCGGCGCAATGTGCGCTTTGAGGTGGTGGTCGAGCAAGGGGGCAAACCCAACATCGACGGCGTTTTCGACGATGAAAAAGCGGCGACGGAACGCGCCGGCTATCTTCTGCGCCTTGCCAAATTTCCGGTGGTCCGCGTCGTCAAGGTGAACGGCGTTGGCAAGGAAGAAACGATCTTCCAAAAATCATCGGCGGGCGGCAGCAAGCTGACCACCATTTCAACCATCAACGAGGCCAACCTCTGCGTCGACGTTCTTCAGATTTTTTCCTTTGAAAGCCGGATGACGCTGCTGCGCTTGCTGCGTGGTTATTGGGACGATCAAGGGGTCATTCCGACGGAACAGCTTCATCGCTATTTCCCCTTGCGGTATTTCGAGCGTGAGGCGCTGCTGTTCAACCCGGCGATCACGCGGTTGGCGGCGCTCCAGGCGCCGATGCTGGGGATCAAACCCACCGAGCGTTACGACCAGATCATGCGGATGTTCACCGCGCTGAAGGAGTTGGCGCAGCAGTCCGACAGCTTGGCCCCTTACGATCAGGCGCTGGCGCGCGGCGGGATCAGCGGCTTGCTGGCGGCGTCCATCGACCGCCCGGTTGAGGAGCGTGACCGCATCATCACCCACGCTTTCGGATCCATGCTGGAGCCGCACCGCGAGTGGGGGGCGAAGCTTCAGGCGACGCTGCGTCTGCACCAGGAGGGCGACGCCGAAAACACCCGGCTGGTCGATGAGTTCCTGGCCGAAATCGTCGATGGGCGGGAACCGATCCGCGCCCTGATTGGCTATTCCCCGGATTTGGCCTCGGCGCTCATGGCGTTGCAGGCGACCTTGCGCGGCGATCTCGACGACCGTCTGCCCAACACCGACGCGTTGCTGGCCCTGTCCAACGCGGTTGGCGGCGGCGGGTTCCGCAATGTGCAAGAGGCGCTGCTGAACCGGCTGCGCGGGGGGATCGAGGGGTTGACGCCGTTGACCCGCACCGGGGCGGGCAGCGACGCCAAGGCGTTTCAGGCCATCGTCGACGGCATGATCGTCTTCGATGGTTTCATGGGCGGCCCCGCCATGGCGGAGGCGCTGACCAAACGCGGCAAGGTGGCCTTGGGGGTGGGCGGCATGGATTTGCCGTTCGAGGACACGGTGTTGCGGTTGAGCAGCCGTTTGGGCAGCGCGGCGGCCCGGTTGGGCTTTCTTTTGGATCTCGCCACCAGCGATTTCGGGCGGCGCAAGGTCAGTTTCCTGATTCAGCGGGTGGCCGAGGAGTTCAATCAGGTCAAGTCGGCGGCGGAATTGGCCGCCCCCGGCGTGCCGTTGTCGGAGGTGCGGGATGGGCTGGGCCGTCGGCTGCGCGCCGCCGGGATTCCGCGCGCGCTGGCCGATGGGTTGATCGCCAAGATCGCGACCATCCCCGACGAACAGCGGATGCTGACCATCACGCCGGAGCCGCGCCAGATGGAGACCATCGACGTTCGCGGCGCGCCCCGGGCCGCGCCTCGGATCATCGTGACCCATCAGGGCAAGGCGATCACGTTGCCCGATCAGGGGGCCGAGGTCGTCATCGGGCGGGCGGCGGAATGCGGGATCATCCTGGATCACGCGTCGGCCTCGCGCCGCCATGTGGCGATCCGTTTGCGGGATGGCGGGTGCGAGGTGGAGGATCTGAGCCGCAACGGCACCCGGCTGATGCTGGGCAACGGAGAAAGCCGCCTGCTGAAGCAGGGGGAAATCATCCCCCTGTCGGGGCGGGGGGAAATCATCATCGGCTCGCTCGATCTGGGCGAGCGTCCCGCCCGCATCGGGTGGGAGGTCAAGGCGGCGCGCTGAACAGCGAGTCGTCCACCATCTGGGTTTCCACGCTCCAACCAACGCCGCGCGCCGCGATCGCCGCGATGGTGTCGGGCAACACGCGGCGGTCGAACAGGGACCAGTCGTCGGGCGTTCCGGCGTCGGCGCGCAGCGTGTCGTCAATGGCCTGAACAGCGACCGGCAGGCCGGGCGTCACGGTGACGGCGAACTGGTCGAGCGGCATCGACAACCCAACGCCGGCGGCCTTGATGAAGGCCTCTTTCCGGGTCCAGCCCAGCAGGAAGCCTTCGTTGCGCTGCTCCGGCGGCAAGGCGTGCAGGGCGGCGCATTCGGTCGGGTGGAAAAAGCGGTCGGAAATCCCGTCGGCGCTTTCGATGTCGCGCAGCCGCTCGATGTCCACGCCGATTCGCCCCTCGGCGGCGACGGCGATGGCGACGGAATCCTCGCTGTCGGCCAGATTGAAGGCGGGGCCGCCGCCGACCAGCGACGGTTTGCCGTGCGATCCATAATCAAAGCGCAACGCGCCGGGAGCCTGCCCGGTGCAGCGGCCCAGCAAAACCCGCAACAGTCCGCGCCGCAGGATGAAGCGGTTGGTCAGCCGCTCCATGGTGAAGCGCTCGGCCCGGTCGATTTCATCGTGGGTCAGCAGGGCGCGCAGCTCGGGCAACCGCCCGCTCAAGGCCCGCAGATCGGCGAACCAGACCCGAATGACCCCCGCCGGTAAACCATAGCCATCGTCATGCATGCGAAGCGTTCCTCCCTTGGAAATTACCGCCATGGTTCCCGGCGCGGTTTGGGGTATCATGCCGCCCTCTTGTTTTGCCGGATTCGGAACACATGGTTGACACCGCCCTGCTCGCCCCGCACCTGACCAACGTCCTGAAGGACGCCTTCATCCCGGAGCTTCCCAATCATTACCGTGGGAAGGTGCGGGAAAACTACGATCTTTCCGATGGGCGACGGATTCTCATCACCACGGATCGGTTGTCGGCCTTCGACCGCATTCTGACGGCGCTGCCGTTCAAGGGCCAGGTGCTGACCCAGACCGCCCGTTTCTGGTTCGAGGCGACCAAGGACATCTGCGCCAACCACGTCCTGGAATACCCCGACCCCAACGTCGTGGTGGCGAAACGGTTGACCATCATGCCGGTGGAGATCGTCGTCCGCGACTATATGGCGGGAACCACCGGCACGTCGATCTGGTCGATGTACAAGAAGGGCCGTCGCGAGATGTACGGCCACCACTTCCCCGACGGGATGCGGGAAAACCAGCGTCTGGCCACGCCGATCATCACGCCGACGACCAAGGCCTTCGACGCGGGCCATGACGAGGAGCTGACGGCCGCCGAAATCGTCGGGCAAAAGCTGCTGACCCGCGCCCAATGGGACGAGGTGTCGGACAAGGCGCTGGCCCTGTTCGCGCGCGGTCGCGCCATGGCCGCCGAACGCGGCTTGATCCTGGTGGACACCAAATACGAGTTCGGCTTTGACGAGGCGGGCGACATCCTGCTGGCCGACGAAATCCACACGCCCGACAGCTCGCGCTATTGGTTCGCGGGCAGCTATCCGGAGCGATTCGCGGCGGGCGAACGCCCGGAAAGCTTCGACAAGGATTTCGTGCGCAGTTGGGTGACGGCGCGCTGCGACCCCTACACCCAGGACATCCCGGAGATCCCCGGCGACGTCGTGCTGCAAGCCGCGCGCGTCTACATTGAGGCGGGTGAGACCATCACCGGCCAGCCTTTCGTCGTTCCGGCCCAGGCGATTCCGGTGCTTGACCGCATCCGGGCCAATCTGGCGCCCTATTTCGGCAAGTAAGCGTCTTTCGTTCCGGCGCGGCGGCGGGGCGACCCGCCGCCGTTCGTCTTCACGCAACAGGGGTTGGTCCATGTCGTTGTCGGTCGCCATTCTCGACGATTACCAGTCCATCGCCCGCGATCTGGCCGATTGGTCGCGTTTGCCGCCGGGCAGCGCGTTGACGGTGTTCAACCAGCCCTTCGCCGATCTCGATTCGGCGGCGGCGGCGCTGGCGCCTTTCGACGTACTGGTCATCATGCGGGAACGCACGCCCTTCCCAGCGGCGCTGATCGACCGTTTGCCCGCCCTGAAGCTGCTGGTGACGACCGGCGCGCGCAACAACGCCATCGACCTGAACGCCTGCGCGGCGCGCGGGATTCCGGTGAGCGGCACCGGCATGGTCGGCACGCCGACCGCCGAACTGACCTGGGGGCTGATTCTGGCCCTGGCCAAGCGGATCACGGTGGAGGAGCGCGCCCTGCGCGCGGGCCAGTGGCAAACCGGGCTGACCGATGGTTTGGCCGGGCGGCGGCTGGGGCTGGTCGGGCTGGGCAAGCTTGGAACCCAGGTGGCGCGGGTCGGGCAGGCCTTCGGCATGGAGGTCGCCGCCTGGAGTCCCAATCTGACCGACGAGCGGGCGGCGGCGGCGGGCGTGGCCCGACTCGACAAGGCCGACCTCTTCGCCTCCTCCGACGTGGTCAGCGTCCATCTGGTGCTGAGCGAACGGACCCAAGGCGTGGTCGGCGCGGAGGAGTTCGCGGCGATGAAGCCGACCGGCCTGTTCGTCAACACCTCCCGCGCCGGGCTGGTGGACGAGGCGGCCTTGATGGCCGCGCTGCGCGAGGGGCGAATCGGCGGGGCGGGCATCGACGTCTTCCCGGTGGAGCCGCTGCCCGCCGACAGCCCATGGCGGGATCTTCCCAACACGGTCCTCACCCCCCATCTGGGCTATGTGACGCGGCAGAATTACGCGGTGTTCTACCGCGACGCCCTGGAGGACATCCTGGCGTGGCAGGCGGGGGCGCCGATCCGGCTTCTGTCCGCGCGCTGAAGCGAGACGGAGGAGGGCGGCTTTGAGGATCGGGGCAGGGACGGGCGCGCGGTTCTGCGGCCCGCCGGGGGTGCTGATTGGTTTGTCGGTGGTCGCCGGGCTGTTGGCCGCCTTTCTGATTTTGACCGGCGAAGTGCTGGAGGGCGACACGCTGGTCTTTGACCGAACCGTGCTGCTGGCCCTGCGCAGCGCCGCCGATCCCAACCAACCCGCCGGACCCTGGTGGGTGGAGCGTATGGCCCGCGACCTGACCGCGTTGGGCAGCGTGACGGTTCTGTCCCTGGCCAGTCTTGCGGCGTTGGGGGGCTTCGCGTTGACGCGTCGTTGGGCGGCGGCGATTCTGCTGCTGTTGTCGGCGGGCGGCGGGCTGGCGATGAGTTCGGCCTTAAAACATCTGATTGGCCGGGCGCGGCCTGATCTGGTGCCGCACGGCGACGTGGTGCTGACCGCCAGCTTTCCCAGCGGCCACGCCATGCTGTCGGCGGTGGTCGGTCTGACCTTGGGCGCGTTGGTGGCGCAAAGCGTCGAGGGAAAACGGCTGAAATTCTACATCATGACGGTGGTCGTGCTGCTCAGCCTGATGATCGGAGCGAGCCGGGTCTATCTGGGGGTGCATTGGCCAACCGATGTGTTGGCGGGCTGGTCGGTGGGGGCCGCTTGGGCGGCGTTGTGCTGGACGCTGGTCGAAGCGTTGCGGCGGCGGGGGGCGGCGTGCGCGTGACATGCCGGTTATGCGACGGCGTGGCGCAGAGTTGGGTTGAACCGGCGGCGGCGCTTGTCAATAGTGGCAGCCTTTCCGCAACCGACGCAGCCCATTGATGGCCGACCATTCCCTGGACCGCGACACTTTGGACGCCATCGGCGTGTTGGCCCGCGCGGTTGACCACGAGCGGATTCCCGGCGTGCCGGAATTCCGTCTGCTGTCGAACGCGCTGCGCCGCGCCATCGATTATCAGGCTGAAGAGGAGTTGGGCGAAGCCGCCCGTCTGTTTCAGGCGATGGACTCGGATTGCCGCGCCCGCATCGTTGAGCGGGCGACGATCGAGGCGCGGGCGCAGGCCAACCGATCCAACGCGGCAGCGATGGAGATTCCACCGCTGCCGGTGGCGACCGGACGCCCGATTCTCAGCGCGCCGCGTTCGGCGGGATCCAGCTTTCTGTCGGCCTTGAACGGCCTGCGGCCTGGCAAGCGGAAGGACAGCAGCCGCAGCGCGGCCAAGGATCGGCTGCGGGCGGCGGTGGACACGCAACGGGCGTTGCCGGACTCCGGTTTTGACGCCAGACCTGACCCGACCTGTGATACGGGTCTTCATCCGGGCGATCCGTTGCCGCGCTCGACCTGATCGTCTGGTTTGGACGCGGGCCTGTTTTTGTTGGGAGCCGTTTTTGGGAGACATCATGACCACTGCCGCCAGTTTCGCCGTCGGCGCCCGCGTCACCGTTCACAACAGCCAGTCCGGCCCGCAGAGCGTCGCGGTGGTGGAGCGCTTCACCCATGACAAACGGTGCATGGTGTTGTCGGACGGCACGGAATGGCGGGCCGACGGGCGGCGGCAATGGGGCTTTCGCGGCAGCTATTACAAGGGGCCGGTGGTCCTGCCGTTTGAGCCGGGTGACGACGTCTATGTCGGCAAGCGCCGCTCCATCGGAGCGTTGCGCAAATTCACCGATGGTCTGACGATGGAGTCAGAGATTTCCGGCGAGGCGCTGCGCCGCATTCTCGACGTGGTGGAGCGGGAGGTCGCGGCCCTGCCGAAGCCGACCGCGATTTCGTCGGACGCCAATCCGGATCAAGCCGAAGGGTAAATCACACTGTCACCGACACCAGACCGCCCGAATAAGAGCCGCCGCCGCCACCGCTGACCGCAGCCGGGGCGGTGGATGCTCCGACTCCGCTGTCGCCGCTTGGGCTGGAACCGGCGGCGGCGAAGGAGGAGGTCGCGCTGGATGTTCCGCTGGCTCCGAACGAGGCGAAGGACACGCCCAACGACGCGGGCGCGGTTCCGGCGTTCGTGGTCCCGGTGGTGGAGGGCGATCCGGCAGCCGCCGATTTGGCGGATGTGGCGCTGGCGTTCGTCGATCCTTCCCCGCTGGCCGCGTCGGTCGATCCACCCAGGCGGCTGGCCGTGCGGCGATACTCTTCAACCACGCGCCGCGAGGGGATTTGGTCCTCTGTGGCCCCGGTCTCGACGTTGCGGAACAGCAGAACGGCGACCCGCGCGCCCTGGTCGTAGTTGATGTAAGGGCTGATGTACCCACCGACCACAGCCGACGAGCTTTTCTTGTCGACCGTGGGCGTGCCTGCGGACGACTCGAGCGACGCACTGGCGGCGGCGCCAGCCTCGGGAATCGAAGAGACTGTCGGGCGATTCACCGCTGCGTTGGAAACAGAACGGATTTCCATCGGTGCCTCCCCGCCTTGCCGTCGTCGCTGGTTGACCGATTCCGCGCGCGGGCGATCCGGCCCGCGCGGCGTTCGGTCCGGGCGATCAGACGGAAATGTTCAAATTTTGCCCGCGAGTCGGCGTGGTGTTGCCGCTCGACGTGCTTTGCGCGCTGGCCTGCGCCGCTTGATCGCGGCGGGTCCGTTCGGCCTGGTCCTCTTGCGCGGTTTCCGCCGGAGCGGTGGACCGCTGCGCGGCGGTCGGCCCGCTGCTGAGCGGCGTGGTGTAGGGCTGCTGATAGCTGCCAAACCCGCCGATGCTGCTGACGCCCATGATTGGCTCCTCCGGTCGCTTGAGCGCGACCCTGACTTCCTTAGATAGGCAAATTTTGCCTCAAGGGGAGGGGAATAGCCACTGAAATCGACTCTCAGAACGCCGGTGGGATCTTTTGTCAATGAACAAATCATACAGGCTGCGGGAAATTACATGTCCTTTCCCGTGAATATTTCAGGACTGTTAACGATTGGGTCGCCGCCGCGCCACAACGCCGCCTCGACGGCCAGCGTCCAGAAGCTTTCCACCGCCTTGCTTTGTCGGGCGCGGGACCGGATCAGGCGGATTTGCAGCGGCACGCTCCAGGTCGAATCGCCCGCCGGAACCAGACTGGCCCGGTTCAGATCGTCGGCGATCACGCTCTCCGGCAACCAGGCGACGCCGCGCCCGTCGCGCGCCAGGCTGCGCAACACCGGGGTGGTCGGCGCCGTGAACACGGTGTCGAGCCACAGGGCTGTTGTGAAGGCGCTGCGGGTCGCCTCCAGAATGCGGCCAAGCCCCGACTCGCGGCTGTAGGATAGGCTGGGCGCCGGCGCCTCGGCGCGGCCCGGCAGGGGATGGCGCGGGCGTCCATCGCCATCCGGGGCGCAGACGGGCGCCAAACGGTCGGTTCCAACCAGAACGGATTGCACCGCGTCGTTGGTCAACCGAGGGCGGGGGGCGTTGGGATGGGCGTGGCACAGCAGGAAATGCGCCCGCCCGGCCAGCATCGCCTGTTCCCCGGCCTCCATCCCGTCCGACGACAGGGTGACGGGGCCAAGCCGGCCCTTTTGCTCCAGCGCCCGCAGCCAGGGCGGAAAAAAGGTCAAGGCCAAAGACGGGGTGGTGGCGAAGCGCAAGGTGGCGGCGTCGGCCTGGGCGGCGGCGCGGGTTTCTTCGCGGCCTTGCAACAGGCGGCGCAGCGCTTCCTCGGCCACTGGGCGGAATCGGCGTCCGGCGTCGGTCAGGACGGCGGGCGATCCGTCGCGGTCGAACAGCGGCGCGCCGACCCAATCCTCCAGCGCGCGCAGGCGGCGAGTCAGCACGGCGGGCGTGACGTCGCGGGCTTCCGCCGCGCGGGGCAGGCTGCCGCTGTCGATCACCGCCAGAAAATCATCAAGCCACGCGAGATCCATCACCACGCCAAGGTTGCCGCAACGCGGCGGCGACTCTGGCGCCGATGGGCGGCCCCGTCCATCCCCGCATGCGGGCCGCGCGTTTGGCTCATGCGAATTGCCAAACCAGAGCAAGGATGCTCAGTCCGGCGCCTTGGGCAACAGTCCCAGAACGGGAACGCTGGCGCGTTGACCGGCCAGCGCCAACCCCAGACCGTTGCGGCCAATCGATTCGATCACCCAGCCCTGAACCGTGTCGCCGACGGCCACCCGTCGCTCGGTTCCGGCCCCGGCGCGCAGCACCGCGACGGCGCGGCCCTGGCGGTCCACCGCCACGCCGATCAGCCGCGCGCCGCCCGTTGCGTCGGGAGCGGGGGCCGCCGTCTCGGGCTGGGCGGAGTCCGGTGGCGGCCCGGCCCGGCGGCTGGGGAAGAACAGGGGGCGTTGCACCGTCGCGCCGAAGCTTTCGCGCGGCGGCAACTCAAACGCTCTGGCCGGGGACGCGGCGGCCAACGCGATCAGGGAAATGGTCAGACAAGCGAACAAGCGGGTCATGACGCGCTTTCCAGAAAACCGATGACCGTGAAGGTCACGTCCATCTGATCGGTCCCAAAGGCCAGCGACCGCACGGCCAAGCCATCGACCAGCAAGCGGGGCCGCCCGCTTTCCACCGCGTGCAGCAGGTCGCGCAGCGCGCGCGGGTCGGCGGCGACGCGCACCTGGACGGCGATGCGGCGGAAACCATTGTCGTCCTCCCGCTCCTCCATCACCTGCGTGCTTTGCACCCGCGCGCCGCGCGCGGTCGCCAGATCGGTCATCTTGGATTGCAGATCCGCCCCCGCCAGCGCCGGGGTGGCGCCTTGCAGGAAATCGGGCGATCCGGCGGCCTTCAGGGCGTCGCGCTGCTGCTCCAGCGCCGGGCGACGTTCGAGCAAGCGTTGCTGGTGCTCCAACTGCCGTTCAGCCCGCTCGACGTCCTCGACCAGATCGGCGCGCAGGCCCAGCAGCGGAACCATCAACAGGGCGGTCGCCAGCGCCGCCAGCGTTCCAGCGGCGAGCCGGGAGGCCGGAGTTCCCGGCTGCGGAAGGGACCATTTACGGAGCGGCATGGGGCACCACGCGGGCGGACAGTTGAAAGCGGTCGCCCCCCGCCGCTTCGCGCACCACGGCGGAGCGAAACTGCACGTCGGCGAAATGGGGGGAGGCCGACAGCAGGGCGGGCAGCCGGTTCGCGTCCGCCGCCTGTCCCATCAGCAGCGCGGTTCCGGCGTCGAGGTGAAACTCGTTCAGCCACACGTCGTCGGGCAGCAGGCGGCTCAACGCCTCCAACACCACGGCGGCGCTCGGCGTCTCGGTCTTGCGGCGTTCGGCGTAGGCGGAGGCGGCCTTGCCGTCCTCCAGCGCGGCGGCGAGGCGGCGGACCTCGGCGGACGCGCGGCCCGACTCCTCCAGCGCGGCGGTCAGCGCCGCCCGCTCCAGCAGGGGCGGGGCGAACAGCGCGGCCAGCAACGCCAGCGGGAGCAGGGCGGGCAGCCAGCGCCGCGCCCGTCGGGCGGCGGACGGCGCGTCGTCCTCGTCGAGCGGAAGGGCGATCCAGCCGCCTTCGCCATCCTCGACCTCCAACGCGGTGGGCCGCAGATTCAGCGCCCGCACGGCGTCCAACGGCGCTTCCACGCTGGCGCGCGGGGCGACGGTCAGGCGGACGTCGATCAGCCGTTCATCCTCATTGGAGCCAAGGATGGTGGCGCCGAACCACACCTGATCGGCGGGCCAGGGGGTGCGGTGGTCGATCTGGTTGGCGATGATCGGGCGCAGATGCCCGGCGGCGGCGACGGGCAGGGAAAAGCGGCGGTGCAGCGCCTTCACGCCCGGACGCACCACGACGCGGCTGCCGCGCCGGGGCGCGCGATCCAGCGGCGCGCCGTCGCGCCGCAGCAGCCGGATGCGGCCATCCTCACGCACCGCCAACAAAGCGGGGTCGCCGTCGCGCCGCCACGCCGCCGGAATCCAGGTGGCGAGTTCCGCCGTCAGCCACGCGGCCAGCGGGCGAAAGACGGGCTGACGGGCGGCGACGCTCAGCGACGGTGCGGTCATGGCGCTGTTCCAACGGCAAAAGGGACTGGCTCGCGCCACTCCAGCACACGGTACGGAACCGGGTCGGGCGGGTCCAGAAGCAAGACGGTGGCCTCGGCTGTGGCGACGCCGCCGGACGCTCCGGTGGCGCGCGTCCGCACCGACACGACCCGGCCAACCGACGGGACGGTCGGTTCGGGCATCTCAAGGACGTTGTTTTGCGCGGGGCGGCGTTCGGGCAGGGCGGCGCGCACCAACGGTCCGGCGGCGGACGGAACCAGCCCAAGGATGGAGCCGTCCACCGTCAGCGCCTCCCCCAAGCGGCGGGCCAGATCGGGCGGCGCGCCGGGAACGCTGGACAGCTCGTCCACCGACAGGAAGGAGCGGCGAGGCAGGCCGTCGGGGCTGCTGGCGCCGCCGTCATCGTCGCCGCGCCATTGCACGACCGCTTGCGCCAGTTCCATCGGGTTGGCGACTCCCGCCACGCCGAACAGCGCGGCGAGCAGAGCGGCGGGCGCGCGGTTCAGATCGACGCGCCCAGCCTCTTCAAACACGCGGATCTCGACGCGCCCGGCGGCGAAGGGGATGACGCGCGGCGTTCCATCGGTCGGGACGCGGCGGCTGCGCTCCGGGTCGGTGGCTCCCAGCACCCCCAACGCCACCCCGGCGTCCAGCATCGCGCGCGCCTCCGCCGCCGCGCCGACGTTGGCGATGCGGCGAACCTCGTAACGCGCTGTGGTCGCCAGCCCGGTCGCCAGCGTCGCGGCGACGGCGACGACGCCCAGCACCAAAACCAGGGCGAAGCCGGATTGGCGGGAACGGGCGGCGGGCGTTGCGGGGGACATTGGCATGGCGGGCTGGATCATGGCGGAATTGGCGCGTCGCGGCACAGGAGCGGCGCGGCGCTGAGACAGCCCCGGTCGCCGTCGCTGTGCGGGCGGATGACGATGTCCGGCCACAGGGGTTTGCCGTCCAGACCGCGCAGGCTCAGGCGGACCAGATGGGGCAAATCCTGTTTGGCGCTCCAATGGTCGAGCCAGCGGGCGCCGTCGTGATAGCCCAGGGCCAGCCGATACGGCCCATCCAGCAGAGTGGCGGCGCGCAAGGGCGGCTCCAGCGCCTGAACGCCGGGGCGGGTCAACAGCCGATGTTCGCGGTAGACCAGCCGCGCGCCCGATGGCGAGTCTTCGACGCGGAACACGGCGAGATGCAGCCCGGCCCCCTCGCGCGCCGGATCGCCAAAGACCGGGGTGGAGAGTTGGGCGGCGTCGCCGGTGAAGACATAGGTCGCCTCGCGCGCCAGCCCGACCGCCAAAGGAAAGCCGCGTCCGATCTGGCGGCGCAACAGATCCTCAGCGACGGCGACGGCGGCGGTTTCGGCGAGCATCGCCGTTCCCCGCTCATGCGCCCGTCCGGCCAGTCGCACGCCGCCCGCCGCCGCGCCCAGCACCAGCGCCAACAGCGTCATGGCGACGAGCAGCTCAATCAGGGTGAAGCCCGCTTGCGGATGGCCGGGCGGGTTCTGAACGCCGATCATGCCGCTTTCCCCAGCTTCAGGCTGGACAGGGTGACGCTGCGGGCGCCGTCCCAGCGCACCGTGACCGTGACGGCGTAGGCGGCGACGCCGCGCGGCGGCACAAAGGGCAGAGCGCCGCCGGTCTGCGGACGCACGGCGAGGCTCCAGCGCATCCCGTCCATCCCCTCGCCGGACCAATCGCCGGGCCGCGCCGGTTCGCGCGCCATCGCCTCGGCCAAGGTCGCTTCCGCCAAGGCCACCGCGCGGGCGCGCTGCGCGGCGACGCGCGCGGCGTTCAGACTGACGTCGATAACCCGCCACGCGCCGCCCAACACCAGCGCCAACACCACCAGCGCGGCGAGAACCTCGATCAGGCTGAATCCGTCGGATCGGGTCATGCGGACGGCGCCAAACGTGTGGCCGTGACCGCGCCGGACAGCCAATCGACGCGCAAGGTGACGCCGCCCGCCGGGTTGCGCAGGGTGACGTCGCCGCCGTCCGACCCGCCGTTCGGGTAAAAACGAATCAACCCGCGCGAGGCCGACGCCGCGCCGCTGGCGGTCATGGCGACGCTCAGCCCCGCGTCCAGCGTGCCGTCCAACGCCTGTCCGGCCAAGCCGAAGCGCCGTTGATCGAGATCCAGCACGAAGGCGGATTCGGCGTTGCGCATGACGGCGTCGCTGCGGGCGAGCGCCAGCGCGGCGGCGAGGCTGCGCGCCGCCGCGCTCAAGCGCGCCTTGTCGCCGCCATGGCCCGACAGAGCCGGAACGATGGACAGCAGCAGACCGGCCAGCGTCAGCGTCACCAACAGCTCGATCAGGGTGAAGCCGCCCTGACGCCGCGCGTTTGCGGCCCGCCGTGAGGCCGTCGCGTCAGTTGCGGACGTCTTCATCCTCGCCCGTGCCGCCTTCGCGGCCATCGCGGCCCAGGCTGATGAGGTCGTAGGGACGGCCCTGGCCCGGCGCGCGGTAGGTGAAGGGGTTGTTCCACGGGTCGGCGGGAACCGCCCCGCCCTTGGCCAGATAGGGGCCGTGCCAGCCGTTGGTTCCCGCAGGCGCTTCGACCAGCGCCTTCAGCCCCTGCGCCGTGGTCGGGTAACGGCCCACGTCGAGCCGGTACAGGTCCAGCGCGGCGCTGAGCTGTTCGATTTGCAGCTTGGCCGACTTGGTCTTCGACCCGCCGACATAGCTCAACACCTGCGGCCCGACCAGACCGGCCAGCAATCCCAGGATGACCAGGACGACCAGCAGCTCGATCAGCGTGAAACCGGCCTCGCGCGAGGGCTTTTTCTTAGAAAGCGAGTTCATTGATCGACATCACCGCAGAAAGGATGGACACGACGATGCCGCCGACCAGCACGGCCAGCAGCAGGATGCAGGCCGGCTCGAACACCGCCAGCACGCGTTTCAGGGCCAGTTCGACCTTCGCGTCGAACAACCCGGCGAGGTGGTTCAGGATCTCCTCGATCCGTCCGCTTTCCTCGCCAACCTTCAAAAGCTGAACCGCCAGCGGCGGCATCGGCGAATCCGGCGGCAGCGACGCGGCCAGCCCGCGCCCCTCCGCCGCCCCGGCCCGCATGGCCAGCGCGGCGCGCGACAGGCTGCGCAAGCCCGCCACCTCCGACGCCAGACCCAGGGCGGTCGGCAGCGGCACGCCGCCTTTCAGCAGGGTGCCGAGCGTCCGGCACAGCCGCGCCGTGGCCGCCATGGCGACCAGATCGCCAATTCCCGGCGTCTTCAGGACGGTCCCCTCCCACCAGCCGGGCGGCAGACGGCGCAGGATCAACGGCGCGGCGACGACAAGAACCAACGCGCCGATCATCAGCGCCGTCCCATGGGCGAGCAGGGCGTCCGACGCGGCCAGCACCAAGCTGGTCGAGGCGGGCAGCGCCTTGCCCCCCTGTTTCAACATCGGCGCGAATTGCGGCACAACTTGGGTCAACAGCAGCAGCAGGGAGCCGACCGCCGCGATCAGCAGAACCATCGGGTACATCAGCGCCGACTGAATCTGTTCGCGCAGCTTCAGCGCCCGTTCCAGCAGATCGGCGAGGTTGGCCAGCGTCACATCCAGCGTGCCGCCCGCCTCGCCCGCCTTGACCATCGCCAGCACCAGGGGCGGAAAGCCGCCCGCCGCCGTCATCGCCTCGGCCAGACTGCCGCCGCCGCGCAGCCGCTCCAACACCTGTTCCAGACGCGGGCGCAGGCGGGGCGGCCCGGCCTCCATCGCCAACAGACGCAGGGCCTGCTCCACCGTTTGCCCGGCGCCGATCAACAGCACCATTTCGCGCATGGCGACGGCCAGATCGCGCGCCTCCGCCCCCGCGCCGGGCGACAGGCGGAAGCGGGAGCCGCTGGCGATCACCGGCTTCGCCTCCACCGGCAACAACCCTTGGGTTTCCAGATGGCGCAGCACGGCGCGGGCGTCGCGCGCCTCCATCCGGCCTTCGCGCAGTTCGCCCGCCGGGGTCAGGGCGCTGTAGGTGAAATGTGGCACCGGCGCTTCCCCTTACCAGACGTCGCACACGCGCTGGACTTCCTCCAGCGTGGTGACGCCGCGCAGCACCTTGACCAACCCGTCGCGGAACAGGGTGGCCATGCCGCCCGCCATCGCCGCCGCCTGGATGGCGTCGGCCCCGGCCCGTTGCAGGGTCAGCGCGCGCAGCGGCTCGTTCATCGTCATCAACTCGTAAATGCCGACGCGCCCGGCGTAGCCGGTGCCGCCGCAATCCGGGCAGCCGCCGGGGCGGTGAACGGTGACGGACGCCCCCGGCGCGATCAGACCGGCGTCGGTCAGCAGACGCCGGGTTTCCGGGTCGGCGGGTTCGGCGTGGCGGCAGGCGCGGCACAGCACGCGGACCAGCCGCTGGGCGATCACCGCGCGCACCGAGGAGGTGAGGAGAAACGGCTCCACCCCCATGTCGATCAACCGCGTCAACGCCCCCGCCGCCGAATTGGTGTGCAGGGTGGACAGCACCAGATGGCCGGTCAACGCGGCGTGAACGGCGATGTCGGCGGTTTCCGGGTCGCGGGTTTCGCCCACCATGATGACGTCGGGATCCTGACGGACCAGCGCGCGCAGCACAGTGGCGAAGGTCAGGCCGATGGCGGGCTTCACCTGCACCTGATTGACCCGCGCCATGTGGTATTCGACCGGATCCTCGACGGTCAGAACCTTGCGCTGCTTGGCGTCGATCAGGCCGAGCGCGGCGTAGAGCGTGGTCGATTTGCCGCTGCCGGTCGGCCCCGTCACCAGCACCATGCCGTTGGGGGCCTGGACCAGCCGGTGCAGCGCGGCCTCCTGGTCGGCGTCGAAACCCAGCGACGACAGGCTGCGCACCCCGGCGCCGGGATCAAGCAGGCGCGTCACCACGCTTTCGCCATGGACGGTCGGCAGGGTGGAGATGCGCAGATCCAACGCCCGGCCGTCGACGCGGTGGGCGATGCGGCCATCCTGCGGCAAACGCCGTTCGGCGATGTTCAAATTGGCGAGGATCTTGATGCGCGAGACCATCGCCCGCCCCAGCCGTTTGGGCACCGGCTCTTGATCGCGCATCACGCCGTCCACCCGAAAGCGCACGGCGATCTGGTCGGCGAAGGGTTCGATGTGGATGTCGCTGGCCCCCAGCCGAGCCGCCTCGCCGATCAGATGATTGACCAGCCGGACGACCGGAGCCTCGCTCGCCAGCGATTTCAACTGGTCGAGGTCGTCGTCCGGCGGGCCGCCGCCATCAAGATCGGCGACGATGCGGCCCATCGCCGACAGGCCGCCGCAAGCGCGATCAAGCGCCGCCTCGACGTCGCCCGGCGCGGCGACGCAGGCGTAAACCGGCAGGCCGCAGGCGATTTCCAGCGATTCCAGCGCCTCGGCGTTGTCGGGGTCGGCGATGGCGACCATCAAGGCGCCGTTGATCTCCGAAAAGGGAAAGGCGCGGGCCTGGCGCAGGAAATTCGCCGACACCCCGGCGGCGGCGGGAGCCAGCCCCTCCATCTCGTCGAGCGTGACGAAGGGCAGGGCGCGGCGGTCGGCCAACGCGCGGGCGCGCGCCTGCTCCGACCCGCCGCCGGTCGGGTCGCCGGATCGTTCGGCGTTGGCCATGGGGCTGGCGGCGGGTGACTCAGCCCGCATGATCGGCCCGCATGGGATGCGTGATTCGGTCGCCTGTCATGTAAGGCGTCGTCCTGGTGTGGCGTTTCCCTGGCGCATCCGGATTCTTGGCCGGAACCGATCCCGCAGCGCCGCTTTGGCAAGGCGTGTGGGCCGGATGATTGTCGCGATTGTGCGTTACAAAAGCCACCGTCCGCCATCCTTATTTTGCGCCTTTCCGCCCTGTTTTTTCATGGAGCGGCAAGGCTTTCCGGCAATCGCGCCGGAACCCCAACAATTCACTGGACGGAAGGGGGCGGAGCGCGGAAATGTGCCCTGCAACCAGACAAGCGGCGACAAGTCCGCATCCGGCGTTCAGGGGGATTGGGGTGGCGACATTGGGGGGAGGACGGCTGCGGACAGGCTGGATTTTGGCCTCTGCGGCGGCGTTGGCGCTTGGCGCCTGTCAAGGGACGAAGGGGGATCGGGCCGAACCGCCCTTGGCGGAAACGCTGGCCAAGCTGGGGCTTGACACCAGCGGGCGGCCCATCGACCCACAGAGCTTGACGCCGGGCGGGCGCGTTGGGGCCAGTTCGCCCGCGCCCGCCCAACCGATCATCGTGCACGGTCAGGAACCGCGCGTCGGAACCAACGCCCCGCTGCGCCCCTTGGCCGGTGGCGGCGCCATTGAACTGAATTTCGAGGACGCCGGAATCCCGACCGTCGCCAAGACGATTCTGGGCGATCTGCTGGGGCTGTCCTACACCGTCGATCCGCGCGTGCAGGGGCGGATGACGCTGTCCGCCGGTCGTCCGATGGCCCGCGCCGAAGCCTTGAGCGTGTTTGAAACCGCCTTGCGAATGAACGGCGCGGCGTTGCTGGTCAATGACGGCGTTTACAACGTCGTCCCGGCGTCCGAAGTGCGCCAGCCGGGGAATCCGGCGCGCTACGCCGACATTGGCGGCGCGGCGGGGGCGGTGGGCAGCGCCTTCAGCATTTACGCCCCGCGCCACGGGCAGGCGAGCAGCCTGAAAACGATTTTGGAGCCGCTTTATCCCATCCAGGGAATGATCCAGGCCGACCCGGAGCGCAATCTGTTGATCGTGTCGGGCACCGGCGAGGAACGCCGCGCGGTGATCGAGGCGGCGCAGGGATTCGATCAGGATTTTCTGGCCGGTCAATCGGTCGGCGTCTTCCCGCTGTCGCGCGCCACGCCCGCCGAGGTGATCGACGAGTTGGGGATGATCTACGCCATCAAGGGCAACGCGGACAGCTCCATCCGTTTTCTGCCGGTGGACCGGATGAAGGCGGTTCTGGTGGTGACGCGCCGCGCCGCGATGCTGGATCAGGCGGGGGTGTGGATTCGGCGGCTTGACCAGGGCGGCGACGGGGAGCGGACGATCAACGTCCACCCCTTGCAACACGCCAAGGCCGCCGATCTGGCGCGTGTTCTCTCCCGTCTGTTCGGCGGCGGGGGCGGCGACGGCGCCAGCGGGTCGCCCTTGGCCCCGAACGTTCAAGGCGCGCGGCTGTCGGTGGATTCCGCCAACAGCGCCGGGCCGGGCGGCGTCAGCCCTGGAAGCGGCGGCGCCACGTCGGGCGCGCTGTCCACCAGCGGCGGAACGGCGTCGGGCGCGTCCTTCCCTGGTTCGAGCGGCGGGCAAAATGGCGGCTTGTCGAGCGCGCGGACCAACCGCAACGCCTCAAGATTCGGGGCGGGTGACGTCGGCGGGGTGGAGTCCGGCGCGAGCGGCGGCGGCGGCAACGCGCCGCGCGTCGTCGCCCACTCCACCAGCAATTCCCTGGTCATCTTCGCCACCCCGGCGGAATACCGGCTGATCCAGGCGGCCATCGCCAAGCTCGACCTCGTCCCGCAACAGGTGATGATCGAGGCGACCATCGCCGAGGTGACGCTGAACGATTCCCTGCGCTATGGCGTGCAGTATTTCCTGAAGGGCAACGGCTTCGCCAACGTCAAGGGCAGTTCGCTGGGCTTCGACAGCAACAGCTCGGCGGGTTTGCAATCGCTGTTGCCCGGCTTCAACGCCGTGTTGGGCAACGTCACCGACCCGCGCGTGGTCATCAGCGCGCTCGACAGCATCACCAACGTGAAGGTCGTTTCCTCCCCGCAGGTGGTGGTGGAGGACAACCAGCAGGCCCTGTTGAAGGTCGGCGACAAGGTGCCGGTCATCACCCAGCAGGTGGTCTCCACCACCACCGCCAACGCCCCGCTGGTCAACGCCATCGAGTTCCGCGACACCGGCGTGATCCTGTCGGTGACGCCGCGCGTCAACGCCGACGGCACCGTCTCCATCGACGTGGTGCAGGAGGTCAGCGCCGTGTCGCGCAGCGCCGACACCGGCACCCTGACTCCGACCATTTCCCAACGCCGCATCGAAAGCGCGATCAGCGTGCGCAACGGCCAGACGGTGGCGCTGGGCGGCCTGATTTCCGAAGACGACCAGGGCGGGCGCAGCGGGATTCCGCTGCTGTCCGACGTGCCGGTCGTGGGCGAACTGTTCTCCTTCAACGACCGTTCGCGCAAACGCACGGAGCTGATCGTCTTCATCACCCCGCGCATCATCCGCGATTCCAACGACGCCCGCCGGGTGACGGAAGAGTTGATGGGCCGTTTGCGCTCGTTGCAAACGCCGACGGCGGCCTCGGCCAAAAACGGCAAGACCACCGGCGGGTGAGAGGTCAGGCCAGAACGGGGCGGGGTTTGGTCGGAATGGTCATGGCGGCGACGCCGACGATCACGCAGGCGAAGCCCGCCCAGGCGCTAGCGGTCAGACTCTCGCCGAGAAACAGAACGCCGATGGCGACCCCGATGGGCACGCGCAGATAGGCTTGCGCCGTCGTGCCGACCGATCCCAGAGTCCGGACCAAGCGGAAATAAATGGCGAAGGCCAGCGCGGTGGAGAACGCCGACAATGCCAGCAACGCGGCGACTGACTGTGACGACGGCGTCAGCGTCCATGGCGCGTCAACCAACAGGCTGAGCGGAATCAGGATCAAGGCCCCGCACAGCAACGACCCCGCCGCCGGGATCGTCGGATCCAAGCCGCTGAAGCGCTTGCCAAAAATGGCGGCCCCGGCGTAGCAGACGGTCGCCGCGACGATGGCGAGTTGCGGTCCCAACTCCCGCCCAAGCCCGCCGAACGCCTCCACCCCGATGATGAGGCAGGTTCCGGCGATTCCGGCGACGACGCCAATTGTTTTGCGCGCCGTCACCGCCTCGTGCCGGGTCAGACACACGGTCAGCAGGAAGGCGAAGATCGGCGTCGTCGAATTGAGGATCGCCGCCATGCCCGCGTCCACGTCGCGCTCCGCCCAGGCGATCAAGGTGAAGGGAACGACGCTGTTCAAACAGGCTTGAATCAGAAAACGGCCCCAGTTTTCCCGGTCGCGCGGCATCGCCAAACCGCGCGCGTGGATGACCAGCAGCAGAATGGTTCCGGCGATCACCGTGCGCGCGGCGATCAGCGTGATCGGCGGAATGGTCGCCACCCCCAGCTTGATGAAGCTGTAGGACGCGCCCCACAGGGTGGCGAGCAGCAGCAACAGCGCCAGTTCGGTTTTCAGAGTGGGGGATGCGGTGGTCATCGGCGGCCTCGGTCAAAGTCAGACGGACGCAACCATACTCGGCATGGCGGGCGGCGTCCCGCCCCCACGTTTTGGCGCGGGCCGAAACGTGGGGGCGGGATTTCGCCCGGCAAAGCCGCTATGCTGGCGGTCATGTCCAACATCGCTTCCGGCAACGCCATCGCGGCGGTCGCCGCCCTGATCGGCGACCCGACCCGCGCCAACATGCTCGCCGCCCTGATGGGCGGGCGGGCGTTGACCGCTGGGGAATTGGCGTGGCATGGCGGAATCAGCGCGCCGACGGCGAGCGGCCATCTGACGAAACTGGCCGAGGCCGGGTTGCTCGCGGTCGAAAAGCAGGGGCGTCACCGTTACTACCGCCTGTCCTCCGCCGACGTCGCCCAGGCGATGGAATCCTTGATGGCGCTCGCCGGGAGCGGGCCGAAACGACACCGTCCGGTTGGCCCGAAGGATGAGGCGCTGCGCGCCGCCCGCACCTGTTACGATCATCTCGCCGGTCGGTTGGGCATCGCCCTGGCCGACGCCTTGCGCGCGCGGGAGCATGTCCATCTGGCCGACGGCGTCGGCGCCGTCACGCCCGAAGGCGAGCGCTTTTTCCGGGAGTTCGGCGTCGATTTGACCAGCGGGAGCCTCGGCAAACGCCCGCTCTGCCGCGCCTGTTTGGATTGGAGCGAGCGCCGCCATCATTTGGCCGGGCGCTTGGGGGCCGGGTTGCTGGATCGCTCGCTGGCCTTGGGTTGGTTGGCGCGGATTCCCGACAGCCGGGCCGTCGCCGTCACCACGGAAGGGGAGCGGGGCTTCGCCGAAATTTTCGGACTGCCGGAAGGCTGGCGCGCATGAAAAAGCCGGTCGCCCTGGATGGAGCGACCGGCCTTTCAATGAGCTTTCAAACGCGGATCAGAAGGCGTAGCGCAGACCCAACGTCAGCTCGTGGGTGCGCACATTGGCGTTGCGGGCGTCCACCGTCGTGGTGACGCCAAGCCCGGTCAGGGTGACGCCGCTCTTGGCCTTGCCCGCGTCAACGTAGCGATAGCCGAGATCGACCGTGACGGCGTCGGTCACGGCGATGCCGGTTCCCGCCATCACCTGCCATGCGAAATTCGTCCGGGTGGAGCCGTTCAGCGTGTAGCGGTTAAAATTCGCCGGATTGGTCGCCAGCGCGCCGACCGTCGTGTCGGTGACGGTCAAATCCGCCAGCTTGTTGCGGGAAAAGCCAAGGCCGGCGCCCAGATAGGGCTTGAACACGCCCAACCCGTCGGTCAGCCCGGCGACGTCCAAATACAGGTTGGCGAAGCCGCGCAACGACGAGACTTTGCCGTCGTAGGTCAGGCTCTGCACGCTGTCGGTTCCGTTCCAGTTCTTGGGGAAACGGTAGGACAGCGTCAGATCCGTGCGCAGCGCGGGCGTGATTTGCCAGCCAACCCCGCCGCCGACGATGGCGGCGCTGGGCAGCTTGCGGGTGATGGTCTGGCCCATGTCGTCGGCGCGAAAGTCAAGGGAGCGGCCAAAGGACGCGCCGGTTTCCAACTTCACGTAGGGGCCGGTTTTGGCGGTCGTCTGGGCGGCGGCGGGCAGCGCCGCCGCCGTGGCCAACAACAGACCCGCCAGGGTGTTCGTGAACGTCTTCGTCATGATCGTGCCTTCTCCGGGCGGCGGGTTATTGCGGGATGACGACGGTGTTGTTCGACACCGAAATGGCGTTCGCCGCCGACGGCGCCGTCGCCATGTCCGGCAGGAAATTCTTGTAGTTGGCCGCCGTCAGCGCCGCCGTGCGCGGCGACACGGTGCGCATCACCTGGCTTTGCGGCAGGGCCGCGCCGGTGCGCAGGTTGGCCAGCATGGCGTCCAGACCACGGACGAAATAATGGTGGATCGGCAAATAGATCGGCGCCGCCGTCGGGCCAAACAGGCCGATCAGCGATTCAAAATGCTGGGTGTTGGGAACCTCAATGTAGCTCAGCTTGCTGGCCGACCCCTCGACGATCTTGTTCCAGCCGAAATAGGCGCGCCCGGCGTGGTTGGGGTGAATCACCTCGTCGTTGCGGGCCTGGATGATGAGCGACGGCAGGCCGCGCAGATTGGCGGTTCCGACCACCTCCTGCATGCCCTGGCGGACGCGGGTCGAGTTGATTTTGTCGCGCATGCTCATTTTCGTTCCCGGCGCCGCTTCGCCGGTCACGAGGCTGCGGTAGCACAGCGCCGCGTCCAGATTGAGATCGGCCAACCCGGTGGAGCGCGAGACCGCCATCACCTCGTTGATCGGGCCGTTGGCGGCGTTTTCGGCGATGACGTTGATTCCACCGGCGGGCGGAATGATGTTGCCCGCCGCGAACAGCAGGGCGGCGGTGGCGATGGGAAGCTGGATTGGCGCGCCCGCCGTGTTGGTGGCGGCGAAGGTCGTGCCGCACAAAACGTCATCGGCGTGGAAACGGCCATATTCGGCGACGTAGGTGTCGATGATCTGACGGTAGGCGTTGAGATTTTCCATCAACGGAATTTCCCAGTCGCCTTCGGTCAGATAGCCGTAATTGTGGATGATTTGCAGCGATTCCGCCGCCTGCGCCGCCAGCGTGGTGGAGGACAACAGCCCCTTGCCCTTCAACGCGGCGCAACGGTTGGCGCGCGACCCGCTGGGCGATCCGGCGGGATCGGCGTTCAACACCGCCCCGGTCAGCGAGGAATCCAGCGCGGCGCAGGGCGCGTAAATGGCGATCTGCGTGTAGTAATCGATGAAATGCTTGCCGGGCGCGGTCAACGTGTTGGCGCCATAGCGGATCGACAGGCCGGAGCGTTGGGGCGGAATCACGTTCGGAATGACGGCGACGACGCCGTCGATCAGGCCCTTGGCGTCTTTTTCCGCCGCCATCACCGCCGCGCCGCCGCCGTTCGACACGCCGCCGGAAATCACCGTGGTGTTGGCCGGGGTAAAGCGCGCCGCGCCCGCCGCCAAATATTGGTTCATGGCGTAAAAGCCGAACTCGATGGCCTGGAGCGTGTAGTCGCCCCATTTGCCGTCCACCAGCTTGCCGGAATGGGCCTGCTTGTAAGCCAGCCGGTTCGGGTAGGCCGCCGCGAAGGCGCCCTGGCTGGTGGTGAAGGACGCGGCGAAGTTCGTGGCCGAGCCGACCGAGCCGCGCGGCAGGAATTGGCCGAAGCGGTCGTACAGATAATCGCGCGTGACGTCGTGGAAGAAGTTTCCGGTGCCCTTGTCGGTGTAGACGGCGACGCAGCCGTTGCGGAACGCCCATTCGCCAGCGGTGCCGATGGCGCCATAGACGTTGCGCGAGCCGGACGACGGACCCGTGACCATGCAGGGTTGGGTCTGGTTCGCGTTGGCCGGGATCTGGACGATCATCGTCTGGTAATTCGACCCCGATCCGTCATCGGTCAGCGCGATGTATTCGCGACCCGCGACCTTCCCCTCGGTCCCGGTGTCGTTGTAATTGGCGTCCAGGTTCGGGCCGTACAGCACGCGCCAGCCGCCGCCGGTCGAGGTGTCGACCAGACCGCGATAGGCGTTGTGGATGGCCCGGCGGCGCAGTTCCGCCACGGTGGGGGACAACGGGTTGGCGACGGTCGGCGCGACGGCGGAGGACAGGCCGGTGACGCCCAGACCAGCGGTCAGCAGATCGTCCGACACGCCGTCGTAATCGGTGAAGCTCAACGTCTGCGGCAGCACGAAGCTGGGCAGAGCGTTCTGAGCCGACGCGGTTCCTGCCAGCAGGCCCGGCGCAAGCGCGGTCGAGGCCAGCAGACCAAAGGCGAGCGCCTTCGACCCAACACGCATACGAAGCATCCGTTTCCCCCTCATGTCTTCTTGTCGCGACGCGGTGTCGGGCGTCACGGGCGACAGCAGGATGCAACGTGTGTGCCGCAGTTGGGCAGACCGACCAAAGGCCGTCGACTGTTTGGCCGAACCTTTGCTGCGCATGGTTTTGAGCCGGGCAGGGCGATCCGTCGGCGCTGGGAACGCGGCGGCGGCGCTGTCCGCCGTTCCGACAGGTGTGTGGGGAGGCGGACAGTTTCCTGTCCGCATCACCTTTCAAAATGACGCGGCGCGCGTCCTCACATGTCCAAACCCAGATCGAGATTGGGCGCGCTGTGGGTCAGCCAGCCGCAGGAAATCATGTCCACCCCCGTTTCGGCGATGGCGCGCACGGTGGCCAGAGTCACGTTGCCCGACGCTTCGGCCAGCAGCCGACCGTCGATCATCCGCACCGCCCGGCGCAGCGTGTCGGGATCCATGTTGTCGAGCAACACCACGTCCACCGGCAGGCCCAGCAGCTCGTCCAACTGGTCGAGCGTGTCCACCTCGACCTCCACCTTCACCATGTGGCCGATGGCGGCGCGCACCCGCTCCACCGCCGCGCGGACGCCGCCCGCCACGGCGATGTGGTTGTCTTTGATGAGAACGGCGTCATCCAGGCCGAAGCGGTGGTTGAAACCGCCGCCCAGCTTCACCGCGTGTTTTTCCAACACGCGCAGGCCGGGGGTGGTCTTGCGGGTGCAGACGATGCGCGCCTTGGTCCCGTCCACTTCGCGGACCAGCGCGCGGGTGGCGGTGGCGATGCCGGACAGGCGGCCCATGACGTTCAAGGCCGTGCGCTCGGCGGTCAGCAGGGCGCGGGCCGATCCGCTCAGCGTGGCGATGGTCCCGCCGGGGCGCACGTCGCCGCCGTCCGCCACCGCGATCTCGACGGCGACGCCGGGGTCGAGCAGGCGGAAGGCGATCAGCGCGGCGTCCAAACCGGCGACGCGGCCATCCTTGCGCGCGGCGATGCGGGCGGTGGCGACCGCGTCGACGGGGATGATGCTGTCGGTGGTGATGTCGCCCGCCCGCCCCAGATCCTCGGCCAACGCGGCGCGGATGATCGGTTCGACGGTCAAAGGATGCAGCATGCGGCGTCTCCGGGCAGCGGGCCGGTGGGACCGGCCAAATCGGTGAGGGTGAGCGTGCGGTTTTCGGCGGTGCGGCCATAGGCCGGGTTGGGCAAGGGATGATCGGCGCGGCAATGCGCGCCCCGGCTTTCCTCGCGCGCCAAAGCGGCGTGAACGATCAAACGACCGACCAGCAGCCGGTTGCGCGCCTCGCCCCAGCGACGAACGGCGCCGGGGTTGATGGCGGCGTCCCCGTCGGCTTCCTCGCCGCGCAGGCTGTCGAGCGCGGCGGCGAGCCGTCCCAGCTTGCGCCGGGCGGCCAGCAGCCCCAACCCGTCGCGGACCAGCCCGGCCCCCTCATACAGCACGCGGCGGGATTCCGCCGTCAGCGCGTCGAGCAGCGCGCCGCCGACCTCCGCCGCGACGGCGGGCGGATTGGGCAGGGCGAAGGGCGGCAGCGGGGCCAGCGTCCGTTCGGCGACGTCGCGGGCGACCCGCGCGCCGAACACCAGCGCCTCCAACAGCGAGTTGCTGGCCAGCCGGTTCGCGCCATGCACGCCGGTGCAGGCGACCTCGCCACAGGCCCACAGCCCATCCAGGCTGGTCCGCCCGTCGGCGTCGGTGACGATGCCGCCCATGTGGTAATGCGCGGCGGGGGCGACCGGCATCGGCTCCCTGAAGGGATCCAGGCCATGGTCGGCGCAGATCGCCCGCACGGTGGGGAAGCCGTCGGGCTTGGCCGCCAGCGCCGGGCGCAGGTCGAGGAAGACGCGCTCCCCCGCCTTGATCCGCGCGCCGATGGCCCGCGCCACCACGTCGCGCGGGGCCAACTCGGCCAACGGATGTTCGTCAAGCATGAAGCGGCGCCCGGCGCGGTCGAGCAGGGTCGCGCCCGCCCCGCGCAGCGCCTCGGTCAGCAACGGGCGGGGATCGGCCTCGACGTCGAGCGCGGTCGGGTGGAACTGCACGAACTCCAGATCGGCCAGCCGCGCGCCCGCGCGGGCGGCCAGCGCCAGCCCGTCGCCGGTCGCTTCCGCCGGGTTGGTGGTGCGGGCGAAGGCGGCGCCCACCCCGCCGGTCGCCAGAATGACGCGCGGCGCGCGGTGAAACACCCACCCGTCGGGATGCATGGCCAGCAGGCCGCAAACGCGGGCGCCGCGCATCACCAGATCGACGGCGAAGGCCTCGGCCTCCACCCGCACCGACGGCGCGGCGCGCAGCCGTTCGGCCAGCGCCAGAACCAGGGTGCGCCCGGTGGCGTCGCCCCCGGCGTGGACGATGCGGGCGGTTCCATGCGCGGCCTCCCGCCCCAGCAACGGCGCGCCGTCGGCGTCGCGGTCGAAGGGCAGGCCGTCGGCCAGCATGGCGCGGATTTGGGCGGCCCCGTCGCGGGTCAGCAGCGCCGCCATGGCGGCGTCCACCAGCCCGGCTCCGGCGGCCAGCGTGTCGGCGGCGTGATCCTCCGGGCGGTCGCCGGGGCCGATGGCGGCGGCGACGCCGCCCTGGGCGTAGAGGCTCGACCCGCCCGGCAGATCGGCGGTTTTGGTCAGCAGCGTGACGGCGCGCGGGGCGAGCGCCAGCGCCGCCGTCATCCCGGCCAACCCGGATCCCACGACGATGACCTCGGCGTCACGAACCTGATACGGCGTGGTGGTCATGGTTTCCTCACCAGGGTTGGGCGGCCTCCTGCGATCTACCCCCTCTCCCCCCCGGGGAGAGGGGTTGGGGTGAGGGGGACGCACGGCGACAGGTTCACAAAGGGCGTTCGCATCAACGGGACGGCGGCGCCTGTTCCGCGATGGTTCGCGGCGCATCCCCCTCACCCCGTCCCTCTCCCGGGGGGAGAGGGGGATTCCCTCACTTCGGTTTGACGGCCAGCATCCGTTCGACCGAGCGGCGGGCGCGGTCGGCCAGATCGGGGGCGATCTCCACGCGCGGCTCCAGCGTTTGCAGGGAGTCGAGAATGCTCGCCAGCGTCACCGTCTTCATGTGCGGACACAGGTTGCAAGGCCGCACGAACTCCGTGTCGGGCGAGGCGGCGGCGACGTTGTCGCTCATCGAGCATTCCGTCACCATCAGCACGCGCGGCGGCTTCTCGTTGCCGACGAAGTCGATCATCCGGGCGGTGGAGCCGACGAAATCGGCCGCCGCCAGCACATCGGGCGGGCATTCCGGGTGGGCGATCACGGTCAACCGATCAAAGCGGTTGCGGAATTCGGTGATTTCCGCGCCGGTGAAGCGCTCATGCACCTCGCAATGGCCCTTCCAGGCGATGATCTCCACCTTGGTCTGGGTGGCGACGTATTTGGCCAGATACTCGTCGGGCAGGAACAGAACGCGGTCCACGCCCAGCGATTCCACCACCTCCACCGCGTTGCCCGACGTGCAGCAGATGTCCACCTCCGCCTTCACCTCGGCGGATGTGTTGACGTAGGCGATGACCGGCACGCCAGGGTGCGCCTCGCGCAGCAGGCGGACGTCGGCGGCGGTGATGGAGTCGGCCAGCGAGCAACCGGCGTTGCGGCTGGGGATCAGCACGGTCTTGGACGGGTTCAGCAGCTTCGCCGTCTCCGCCATGAAATGCACGCCCGCCACAATGATGACGTCGGCGTCGGTCTGCGTCGCCTTGGCGGCCAGCGCCAGGCTGTCGCCGACGATGTCGGCCACGCCGTGGAAGATCTCCGGCGTCTGGTAATTGTGCGCCAGAATGACGGCGTTGCGTTCGCGCTTCAGGGCGTTGATCGCGTGAATCAGCGGGGCGTGAAACGGCCATTCGATGGCGGGAACGACGCGTTTCATCCGTTCGTAGATCGGGGCCGTCGCCTCGGCGATCGCGGGCGTGAAGGCGAGGGCGGCGGCGGGGCCAGCGGCGTCGGGCATCGGGCGCTCCAAAATACTCGTTTCGAGCAAAACCATATTTGCTCGAAACGAGTATATCAAGCGGAAAACGATAGGCCGAACGGGCGATGACGAAACGCGGGGAGAAACGAGCGCGCGAAGCGGACGGAAACGGCGCGGATCAGGCGCCGTCGGACACCGGAATCCGTCCGGCGATGATGGCGCGGCGGGCCTCCTCCACCGCGTTCAGCATGGATGGCGTCAGAAGCTCGCGGTTGTTTTCATCGACCGCGTAATCGACGGCGCCGTCGGCCAACCCCAGCACGCGGTGGCCGGGCGTCCAGGTTCCGCGTTGACCGGCCTGGAATGCGGCGTCCACCGCCAGGTCGACGCGCTTGAGCATCGAGGTCAGGATGGTGCCGGGGTAGAGGTAGTTTTGGTTGCTGTCCACGCCGATGGCCAGCCGTCCGCCATCCTTGGCGGCGGCGAACACGCCGAAATTCGACACGCCCGCCCCGGCGAACACCACGTCGGCCCCGCGCTGGAACTGGCTGCGCGCCACCTCCGCCCCGGTGGTCGGGTCGTTGAAGGCGTCGGCGGTGGTTCCGACGAAATTGACCAGCACGGTGACGTCGCCGCGCGCGTGCCGCGCCCCTTGGGTGAATCCGGCGATGAATTTGCGCAGCAAAGGAATGTCGAGCGCGCCGACAAAGCCGACGGTCCCGGTCTTCGACGCCAGCGCCGCCAGCACGCCGACCAGGAAGGAGCCTTCCTGTTCCTTGAAGGTGATCGACCGGATGTTCGGCCCTTCGGCCACCGAATCCACAATGGTGAACCGCAAATCCGGATGGCGGGGGGCCAGCTTGGTCAGCGCGGTGGCGTAGTAAAAGCCGATGGTGACGATGTCGGTGGCCCCGCGCCGGACCAGCGCCGCGACCCCCTGGTCGAACTGCGCCGGGTTGTTCGGCATATATTCCAGATAGGACAGGCCGGTGGCGGTTTTAAAGCGCTCCGCCCCGGTGAAGGCGCCCTCGTTGAAGCTTTTGTCGAATTTCTGCCCGACGGCGTAGACAAGGCCGGGGACGAAATTGGTTGGCGCGGCGGCGAAAGCCGGGGCGGTCAGACCGGATGTCGCGGTGGCGGCGACGCTGGAAGCGCCCAGAACCAGAACCGAACGGCGGGACAGGGGCGTCATGGCGCGGCCTTTTGTCGGTGGCGGCAATCAGAAGACAAAGTTAGCCATGGAGCGCGCCGCGCATCCAGGGGAAAGGCGCGGCAAGAGCCTGGACTGGAGGAAAAACTCGGCAGAGCGTTCGATTAACGCCCGTCGTCTGTTCAATCGCCCTGCGGGCAGGGCTGCCATACCAAGACAGGGGGTTTCCGTGGCGCGTCCGCACGCTCACTGTTCGTGCTTGCTGTCTGACTTTTTCAGTCCCCCCGCGATCCCCACCTCTGGATGTCCGATGCTCGCGCGTTTTGCCGCCGTCCGCGCCCTGTCGCCCGCCAACAGCCCCTATTTCATGGCCGCGCTTGGCATTCTCACGTCCTTCGGGCCGATGGGGACCGACATGTATTTGCCGGGCATGCCCACCATCGGCGTCGATTTGCGGGCGAGCCAGGATCAGGTGCAATGGACGCTGTCGGCCTTTTTCCTGGGCTTTGGCGTCGGTCAATTGATCTGGGGCGCGTTGGGCGACCGTTTCGGGCGGCGGGGACCAATCGCCATCGGCATTTTGCTCTACGCCGTCGCCTGCGTCGGCTGTTCGCTGTCCAGCGACATCGCCCATCTGGCGGGCTGGCGCTTCATCCAAGGGGTGGGGGCCTGCGCCGGGCCGGTGCTGGTCCGCGCCATGATCCGCGACGTGTTCGAGCGCGACCGCGCCGCCCGCACCTTGTCGATGATGATGCTGGTGATGGGCGCGGCGCCGATCATCGCGCCGTTGATCGGCGGGCAGATTCTGGTGTGGGCCAACTGGCGTTGGATCTTTTGGGGACAGGGGATTTTCGGCGCCGTCGCCATGTTGGCGCTGTTCACCCTGCCGGAAACGCTGGCGCGCGACCGGCGCAGCAGCCTGCGCCCGATGACGCTGGCCCTGTCCTACCGCCAGTTGCTGACCAACCGTTCCTATTTGGGTTACGCCTTTGGCAGCGCCTGCATTTATGGCGGGATGTTCGCCTTCATTTCCGGCTCGCCCTTCGTCTACATCGACCTGTTTGGGGTGGCCCCGGAGAATTTCGGCTTTTTGTTCGGCATCAACATCGTCGGCATGATGGCGATGAGCACGGTCAACAGCCGCATCGTCATGCGCTTTGGCGCGGAGCGGATCCTGCGGGCCGGGACCATGCTGGCCGCCGCCGCCGGTCTTTTGGTGCTGGTGGTGGCGACGTTGGGGTTGGGCGGCTTGTGGGGCTTGGTTGGCGCGCTGCTGCTGTTCATGGCGATGATGGCGCTCATCAACGCCAACGCCATGGCCTGCGCCATGCAGTCCTTTCCGCACATGGCGGGCACCGCGTCGGCCTTGGCCGGGATGCTGCAATTCAGCGTCGGCAGCGTGGCGGGCTGGGTCGTCGGTTTGCTGGCGAACGGCACGGCGGCGCCGATGGGCGCGGTGATCTGCGGCGCGGCCCTGCTCAGCCTGCTGTTGAACGTGACTCTGGTGCGGCGGGCGCCCAGCCAAACAACTCCATAACGCCGTCGCGCCCGCGCAACTCCTTGGACGGCAGGGCGCGCCACCCCGCCCCCTGCGGCTGTCCCGCCCCGTCCAGCCCGCCTGCGGCGGCGAGCGCCGCCTTTGAGGCGATCAGCGGAACCCCTGCGGCTTTGGTTTCGTCCTGAAGCCGGGCGGCGACGTTCACCGTGTCGCCCAGCACCGTGTATTCCAGCCGAACGTCGTCGCCGACCGCGCCGCAAAAGACCGGCCCCCAATGGACGCCGACGCCGACGCGCACCGCATCCTCCCCCCGGTCGGCCCGCTCGGCGTTCCAGGCGGCGACCCGTTCCAACAGATCTTGCGCGCAGGCCAGCGCGTCCGCCGCCGCGCCGTCGCGCGGGTGGGGAACGCCGAACAGCAGCATGGCGGCGTCGCCGATGAATTTGTCGATCACCCCGCCATGGGCTATGGCGGACGCGGCGACGCAGGCGCGGAATTCGCCGACGAAACGACCCAGCGCCGCCGGGTCCAGGCTTTCCGCCCGCCGGGTGAAACCGCGAATGTCGGTGAAGAGAATCCCCACCTCCTGCCGCGCGCCCGCCCGCACGGTTTCCGGGCTGTTGTCGGCCAGCCATTCGCCAATCTTCGGATCCAGATAGCGCCCCAGATTGACCCGCCGTTCGCGTTCCAATTCCACCAAACGGCGGTCGGCCTCGACCCGCAGCAGCAGTTGCGCCCGCATCACCTCCATGGCGCGCAGCAACTTGCCGCTTTCGTCCCGGCGCAGACTGGTCACGGATTCGCTCAGATGCCCCCCGGCGATGGTTTCGGCCATGCGGACGGCGCGGTTGAGCGGATGGACGATGTTGCGGGTCAGCAGGGCGGCGACCAGCAACCCGATCAACACGACGGCGACGACGATCGCCAGAGTGGTCTGGCGGGTTTCGGCGGCTTGGGCGCGGGCGTTCTCGACGAAATAAAAGCCGTCCGACTTGGCGTTCTCCACCGCCAGATCGATGGTGTCGAGAATGCGGCGGCTGAGGTCATGGATCGCCGGGTCGTCCATCGCGGTCGAAACATCCGGCGGAATCAGGGCGTCCCATTGGACGATCAGGGCGCTGACCGCGTCCAACCGTTGGCGCAGCGCGTCGCTGGAGGCGCGGCGGCGGGCGACGGCGACGTCGTCGTCGAACTCGTCCCGCGCGGCGCGGTATTCGGCGCGCGCGTTCTCCGCCATGTGCGGCTCGCCAAGCGAAGCGACGCGTTGGGCCGTCACCATCGCCCGCACATGAAGCTGGGCGGACCGGCTGAAATCGATGGATTGCAACGGTTTGTCGTACAGAGTCACGACCAGCCGCCCGACCTCCGTCACCGCCGACACGCCGAACCAGCCGCCGACCGCCGTGATCGCCAGGATCAGCGCGAAGGCCAGCGTCAGCTTGTAACGGATCGGGATGTGATCGAGCATCAGGCGGTCGCGCCGCTCACTTCACGGTGACGGTCAGATGCATGCGCGGGTGGATTTGGCATTCCACCTCAAAGGTTCCGGCCTTGGTCAGTTTGATGCTTTTCGTTTCGCCCGGACTTTGGCCGCCCAAATTGAACTCGTGGCCCAGCGTGCCGGAAAACATGTTGTGGGTGTAAAGGTCGCCGTTGGTGAAGGTCAGCGTGTCGCCCACCTGCGCGGACGCCGAGGGGGGCGTGAAGGCCTTGTTCTGCTGCTCCACGACAACGTCGGCGGCCCAGGCCGTTCCGACCATCACGGCCAGCGCGACCGCGCCGCCAAACGCAACTTTCCCCACCATGGCGTGTTCCTTCCCGGCTTTGTCGTTGGCGGAAGGATACGCGCCGAACCCGCCGCCGTTCAATGCCAAGCGGAAGCGCGGAAGGTTCTGTAACAACAAAATAAAGTCGTTCAATGTGCATCCATAAATCGCTGAAAAGGTGAATTGTCTTCCGCCAATTCACACCGTACCCTGTCGGCGGGATCACAGGGGGATTTTTGAAAATGCCGATGAACCGCCGCGCCCTGCTGGCGTCCGCCGCCGCTCTGGCCGGAAGCGTCGCGCTGCCGCGCCTGTCCGCCGCCGCCACGACCTTGCGGGTCGGCTACATCCCGATCATTCCGATGACCCAGCTTTACGTGCTGTCGGGGGAAGGCTGGGCGAAAGAGGCGGGGTTGGAGTTAACGCTGACCAGCTTCCAATCGGGTCCGGCGATGATCCAGGCCTTGGCGTCGGGCACGCTGGACGTCGCCTATGTCGGCATCGGCCCGGTGATGATCGCGCGCTCCAAGGGGGTGGCGGTGAAGGTGGTCGCGGCGAACGTCATCGATCAGGTCGCCTTGATCGGGCGCGGCCCGTTCGCCGCCGTCGCCAGCGCGTCCAGCCCGGCGGAGGGCTTCGCCGCCTTCCGCGCCGCGCAGGGCCGCCCGGCCAAGATCGCCAGCCTGCCCGCCGGATCGGTGCCGGACACTGTGCTGCGCTATTGGGCGCAAGAGGTGGCGAAGATCCCCGCCAGCGACCTTCAGATCGTCGGCATGGGCGACGAGCAGGTGCAGCAGGCGCTGCTGTCGGGCGCGGTTGACGGCGCGTCAATCCTGGAGCCGACCTTGACGCTGGTGCAGACCCGCCTGCCCGACGCGCGCATCGTCGCCAAGGCGGGCAGCCTGTTCCCGCAACAGCCCGGCGCGATTCTGGCGGTGACGGAGGCGGCGATCAAACGCGACCCTGCGGCGGTCGCCGCGCTGGTCAAGCTGCACATCCGCGCCACCGCTTTCGCCAACGCCAACCCCGACCGCACGGCGGTCATCGTCACCGAAGCGATTGGCAAGGGCTTGATCGAACCGGCGGTGATGCGGGCGGCGCTGACCTCCGGCGCCACCAACTTCGTCGACGACCCGCGCCGCATCGTCGAATCCACCAAACGGATGCAGGCGTTTCAGCAAAGCCTGGGGCAAATCACCGATCCGGTGGACATCGACACGCTGTTCGACCATTCCTTTTACGACGCGGCCAAGGCGGGCTGAGACAAAGGCGGGCTGAAGCATGGAACAGGCGCTGTTGCGGTTGGTCATCCACGCGCCGACGGCGGGCGCGTTGGAACGGGGGCGGCGCAACGCCGCCAATTTGCGGAAACTGCGGCCCGACGCGGAAATTCGCATCGTCGCCAACGCCGGTGCGGTCGCGGCGGCGCTGGATCAACCCGATCCGGCGACCGATTCTTTGCTGCGGCTCTGCGGCAACAGCCTGAAGGCGCTGGGCCGCGAGGCGGGCGGGCTGACGGTGGTTCCGGCGGCGGTTCTCGACATCGCCGAGGCGCAGGCCGAAGGTTGGAGCTACCTGCGCGCCTGACAGCAATTCTGACAAAAGAAAAATGGAGCGGGGGGCGTATCGACCCGCCCCCCGCTCCAGGTCACGCCGCCTTGGCCGCCTTGTAAGCGTCCAGAAGCTGGCGTCCAGCGTTCAAAATTCCGTCGCGGTCGCCGCGCTTGACCAGCGATTCATCGACCAGCTTGCCGCCCGCGCCGACGCAGGCGACGCCCGCCGCGACGTAAGCGGCGACGTTGCCCGCGTCGATGCCGCCGGTGGGGACGAAGCGCACGCCGTGGAACACCGATTTCAGCGCCTTGATGTGCGCCGGGCCGACGGTGGAGGCCGGGAAGATCTTGATGGCGTCGGCCCCGGCCAGAATGGCGGCGTGCACCTCCGTCGGGGTCAGCGCGCCCATCAGGCAGGCCACGCCATGGGCGCGGCAGGCGGCGGCCACCTCCGGCACGACGCAAGGGGAAACGACGTAGCGGGCGCCCGCCGCGACCACCTCGGCGACGCCGGCGGCGGTCAGCACGGTTCCGGCCCCGATCAGGGCGCCGCCCTGCGCGCTCAGTTCGGCGATCAGGCCGACGGCGCCGGGGGTGGTCATGGTGACTTCAAAGGTGCTGTAACCCGCCTCGCGCAGCCACGCCACGGCGGTGCGGGCCAGATCGGCGGAGCTGTTGCGGATCACCGGCACCACGCCATAGGCGGCGAGCTGGTCGAGAATCGCGGCGGGGGTGTCGGTCATGGCGCGTCCTTCGCGGGCAAGAGATTGGCGGGCGGTTGGGCGGCTGGCGAAACGACCGCCAGCCGGTGGCGACCGCGCAGCGCGGCCTTGATGCGGGCAAGCCGCTGGTTGGTTTCGGGCGGCGACAGCAGGCCGACCGCGACGGTCAGCGCGTCCACCAGCGCCAATTGCGCCAGGCGCGAGGCCATCGGCGTGTGAACGGCGGTGTCCTCGTCCACCTCCACCGCCAGCAGCAGATCGGCCAGCGCGGCCAGCGGCGCGCGGGAACTGGTGATGGCGATGACGCAGGCGCCGCCGTCGCGCGCGATGGTCGCGGCGTCGAGGATCTCAGCGCTGGTGCCGGTCTTGGAAATCGTCAACAGAACGTCGTTGGAGCCGAGCGTCGCCGCCGCCATGGTTTGCAAATGCGCGTCCGACGACGCGGCGACCGAGGGCAACAGGCGGAACAGCTTGTGATGGGCGTCGATGGCGACGGATCCCGACGCGCCGACGCCGATGATCTCCACCCGGCCCGCCTGCGTCAGCCGCCGCGCGGCGCGTTCCAGCGCCGTGGCGTCCAGCGTGTCGCGCAGACGGACCAGCGCGTCGATGGCGCGGTTCATCACCTTGTCCGCCGCGCTCGACACGCTGTCGTCGGGCGACAGATCGCGCACCAGAGCCAACGCGCCGTCCGCGACCTGCGCCCGCGCGGCGCTGGCCGCCAGATGCTGGGCGAGGCGCAGTTTGAAATCCTGGAATCCGGCGAACCCCACCGCCCGGCAGAAGCGGACCACCGTCGGCTCGCTGACCTCCGCCTTGGCGGCAAGCTGGGCGATGCTGTCGCCCACCACCGCGTCCGGCGCCGCCAACACGACCTGAGCCACCGCCAATTCGGCGCGGCGCAGATGCGGCAGGGAGGCGTGCAGGCTGGCGAGCATGGGGAGTCCGCAGGTTGATTTTGTAGCTGTACTACAGAAATTATCCTGCGTCGAGGATCATATGAAATCAGGCTACACACTGTTCGCTGACGACTCTGTTTGTGGGGCGTTGGATTCCCGCTTGACTGATATACTAGTATATCCTATTGCTGCCTCCAGACACCGGCGCTCGCCAGCGCTCCGCCAGCAGGACGGCTTGACCGGACGAAGCGCCGCTTTCCAGCGCGCCCTTTTCCCGTCGGCCCCCAGGGAGACAGCATGACCATCGATCTTCGTTACGCGCCGCATCCCGACGACGCCAAGGGCTACGACACCGCCGCGCTGCGCCGTCATTTCCTGATGGAAAACCTGTTCCAGCCGAACGCGATCACCCTGACCTACAGCACGGTGGACCGGGTGGTGGTGGGTGGGGTTTTGCCGACGACGGACTCGGTCGCGTTGACCGCGCCGAAGGAAATCGGCTCCCCCACCTTCCTGGCGCGGCGCGAGATGGGCGTGTTCAACGTCGGCGCGCCGGGCCGCGTGGTGGTGGACGGAACGACCTATGAGATGGGCAAGCGCGACGCGCTCTACATCGGCAAGGAGAGCGTGGACGTCCGCTTTGAAAGCGTCGATCCGACCGACCCGGCCAAATTCTATCTGATGAGCACGCCCGCCCACGCCCGCTTTGAAACCCGCCTCATCCGCCAGGATCAGGCCAAGACGATGGCGGTCGGCGACGGCGCGACCTCCAACAAGCGGGTGATTTACCAATACATCCTGCCGGGCGTCTGCGAGACCAGCCAATTGGTGATGGGGCTGACGCAGTTGGAGCCGGGCAACATGTGGAACACCATGCCCGCCCACAGCCATGGCCGCCGTTGCGAGGTGTATTTCTACTTCGACCTCGCCGAAAACGCCCGCATCTTCCACCTGATGGGCGAGCCGACGGAAACCCGCCACATCGTGGTGAAGAACGACGAGTTGGTGATCTCGCCAAGCTGGTCGATCCATTCCGGCGTCGGCACCAGCAACTACGCCTTCATCTGGGGCATGGGCGGCGACAACGTCGATTACACCGACATGGATTGGATCCCGATGGAGACTCTGCGATGAGCCGCTCCCCCTTTGATCTGACCGGCAAAACGGCGCTGGTGACGGGGGCGAACACCGGCTTGGGCCAAGCCGTCGCCGTGGCGTTGGCCGAGGCCGGGGCCGGGATCATCGCCGTGGGCCGCTCCGCCATGGACGAAACGGCGGGGCTGGTCGCGGCGGCGGGCGTTCCCTTTCAGGAAATCCGCGCCGATCTGTCGAGCGTCGCCGCCGTCGCCCCGGTGATGGAACAGGCGCAGGCGACCGGCGCGCGGGTGGACATTCTGGTCAACAACGCGGGCATCATCCGCCGCGCCGACGCGGTGGACTTCACCGAGGCCGATTGGGACGACGTGATGAACGTCAACCTGAAAACCACCTTCTTCCTGACCCAGGCGGTGGGCCGGGCGATGATCGGCGACGGGCGCGGCGGCAAGATCATCAACATCGCCTCGCTGTTGTCCTTTCAGGGCGGCATCCGCATCCCGTCCTACACCGCCAGCAAAAGCGGTCTGGCCGGGCTGACCCGGCTGCTGGCCTGCGAATGGGCGGGCAAGGGGATCAACGTGAACGCCATCGCGCCGGGCTATTTCGACACCAACAACACCGAAGCCCTGCGCAACGACCCCAAACGCAACGCCGACATCCTGGCCCGTATCCCCGCCGGTCACTGGGGCCAGCCGAAGGAGCTGGGCGGCGCCGCCGTGTTCCTGGCCTCCGCCGCGTCGGATTACGTGCATGGCGTGGTGCTGCCGGTCGATGGCGGGTGGATGGCGCGGTGAGTTGTTTCGCCATTGCCCCCTCCCTAACCCTCCCCCGCCGTTGGCGGGAGAGGGGATGGCGTGCCCCTGTTCACAAGGCCCCCTCTCCCGCGTGAGCGGGGGAGGGTTGGGGAGGGGGCAAACGCCATGACGGTCTTTTTCCCCACAATCACCAAAGACCCGACGCCAAGCCGGGCTGACACCGGGAGGACGCCTTGTGAAATACACGTTCGACTTCGCCAGCCTGCAAGAATACTGGCCGGAGTTTCTGCGCGGCGCGTTGATGACGTTGGAAATGACGATCATCGCCTGCGTCTTTGGTCTGGTCATCGGCGTTTTGTGCGCCATCGGGCGGCGGGGAAAGCGCCAATGGCTGGCGGCGCTGTGCGGCGCCTATGTCGAGGTGGTGCGCAACACGCCCTATCTGATCCAGATCTTTTTCATCTTCTTCGGACTGTCGTCGGCGGGCTTGAAGCTGCCGATCTTCGCCGCCGCCGTGCTGACCATGGTCTTCAACGTCGGCGCCTACACCGCCGAAATCGTCCGGGCGGGCATGGACACCATCCATCCCGGCCAGATCGAAGCGGCGGAGGCGCTGGGCCTGTCCGTTCCACAGATTTACTGGGACGTCATCCTGCGCCCGTCGCTGGAGCGGGTTTACCCGTCGCTGACCGGGCAATTCGTGCTGATGATGCTGTCCTCCTCCGTCACCTCGCAGATTTCGGCGGAGGAGTTGACCGGCGTGGCGAACTCGGTCCAGTCGGAAAGCTTCCGCTCCTTTGAAACCTTCATCGTCGTCGCCGGGCTGTATTTCGTGATGGCGATGCTGCTGAAGCTGGCCTTTCACCTGTTCGGGCAGGCGATTTTTCCGCGCCGCCGCCGTCTCGGCACGCCGTTGTAAGGCCGGAGGGAACCATCATGGGCGGAAGCTTCACCATCAACCATCTGGTCTATCTGCTTCAGGGCATGATGTGGACGGTCGTGCTGTCGGCGTTGGCCTTCCTGTTGGGCAGCGTCGCCGGGTTCGGCGTCATGCTGATGCGCATCGCGCGCACGCGCCTTCTGCGGCAAATCTCCTTCGTCTATGTCCAGGTGATCCAAGGCACGCCGCTGTTGATCGTGCTGTTCGTCGTCTATTTCGGTCTGGGCGTCGTCGGGATCGAGCTGCCGCCGCTGCTCGCCGCCGGTGTGTCGCTGATGGTCTATTGCAGCGCCTTTCTCGGCGAGATCTGGCGCGGCTGCGTGGAATCGGTGCCGCGCACCCAGTGGGAGGCGGCGGAAGGGCTGGCGCTGACCCGATGGCAAACGCTGGTTGACGTCATCCTGCCGCAAGCCGCGCGCATCGCCACGCCGCCGACCGTTGGTTTTCTGGTCCAGGTTCTGAAAAGCACCTCGCTCGCCTCGGTTGTCGGCTTTGTCGAGCTGACCCGCGCGGCGCAGGTCGTCAACAACTCGCTGTTCACGCCGTTCCTCGTCTTCGGGATCGCGGGCGTTCTGTATTTCGCCCTGTGCTACCCGCTGTCGCGCTGGAGCCGTTCGCTTGAGAGGAAGCTCAATGTCGGCCGTCGTCAAGCTGCATGACATCCACAAATCCTTCGGCAGCGTCGCGGTGCTGAAGGGCGTGTCGTTCGAGATCGACAAGGGCGAGGTGGTCGCCATCATCGGGCGCAGCGGGTCGGGCAAAAGCACGGCGCTGCGCTGCATCAACCGGCTGGAAACCATCCAATCCGGCACGCTGGAGGTGTGCGGCCACCGCATCGACCACGCCGACCTTGATCTGCGCGCGCTGCGCCAGGACGTCGGCATGGTGTTCCAAAGCTACAACCTCTTCCCCCATCTGACGGTGGAGGAAAACATCACGCTGGCCCCGCGCCGGGTGAAGAAGCTGCCGACCCGCGACGCCCGCGCGTTGGCGTTGTCGTCGCTGGAACGGGTCGGGCTGGCCGAAAAGATCGACGCCTACCCTGAACAACTGTCCGGCGGTCAACAGCAGCGCGTCGCCATCGCCCGTTCGCTGGCGATGCAGCCGAAGGTGATGCTGTTCGACGAAGTGACCTCGGCGCTCGACCCGCAACTGACCGGGGAGGTGCTGCGCGTCATGGAGCTTCTGGCCCAGGGCGGCATGACAATGGCGGTGGTCACGCACGAAATGGCCTTCGCCCGCCGCGTCGCCGACCGGGTGATCTTCATGCATCAGGGCCGCGTCTGGGAAACCGGCCCCGGCGAGATGCTGGACGACCCGCAAACGTCTGAGCTGCGCGCCTTTCTGGCCAACGGCCTGTGACGCCTGTCTTTTTCAAAAAACAAAACTGGAGGAAACCGACGATGCGCATCCGCAAACTTCTCGCCGCCACTGTGACCGCCGTCGCCGCCCTGTGGCTGGCCGCCGCGCCGGTGGCGCACGCCGACCAGTTGGACGACATTCTGAAGGCCAAAAAGATCCGCATCGCCGTGGCGATGGGCATTCCGCTCTTCGCCTTTGTCGACAAGAACGTCAAGGCCACCGGCTCCGACGTCGAAACCGCCCGGCTGCTGGCCCACGACATGGGCGTCGAGTTGGAACTGGTGGAGATCACCAACGCCGCCCGCGTGCCGACCATCCAAACCCGCAAGGCCGATCTGCTGGTCGCCACGCTGGCGATCACGCCGGAACGCAAGAAGGTCATCGATTTCAGCACGCCCTACGCGACGCTCGACATCATCGTCGCCGCCCCGCCGGACGTCGCGATCAAGGGCTATGACGATCTGGTCGGCAAGAAAATCGGCCTGACCCGCGCGACGGTGAACGACAGCTTGGTGACGAAGAACGCCAAGGGCGCGGAAATCCTGCGCTTTGAGGATGACGCGACGCTCATCACCGCCGTGGTGTCGGGGCAGGTGGACATCGTGTCCAGCCAGACCACCGCCATCGCCGCGATCAACGAACGGCGCACGCAAAATCCGGTGAAGGTGAAATTCACCCAGCAGGAGCTGAATCTCGGCATCGCCATGCCCCAGGGCGAGGACCGGCTGAAGGCGTGGGTCAACGCTTGGATCAAGACCAATTTCGAGAACGGCAAGATGAACGCCATCTTCTCGTCCTTCCACGACCGCGATTTGCCGATGGATTTGCTGACGCGTCAGTGATCCATTGCATGCCCTTCATCCCCTCTCCCGCACGCGGGAGAGGGTGGCCCGCAGGGCCGGGTGAGGGGTTTGCAAGACTCAGGCGCTTTGCTCCGACGAACCCCTCACCCTCCCCACGCTTGCGCGTGTGGCCCCTCCCTCTCCCAAAGGGAGAGGGCGTTTTGGATCAGCAGGACCAACCATGCCCGGACGACTTCACGGCAAAACCGCCATCATCACCGCCGCCGCGCAAGGCATTGGCCGGGCGACGGTGGAGGCCTTCGCGCGGGAGGGCGCGCGGGTCTGGGCGCTCGACATCAACGACGCGCGCTTGGCCGACCTCGCCGCCCTTCCCGGCGTGACCACCCGGCGGCTGGACGTGCGCGACGCCGCCGCCATCGCCGCGACAATCGCCGACATCGGGCCGGTGGACGCGCTGTTCAACTGCGCGGGCTTCGTCCACAGCGGCACGATTCTGGACTGCGACGACGACGCCTTCGATGTCAGCGTCGATCTGAACGTCAAATCCATGCACCGGATGATCCGCGCCGTTCTGCCCGGCATGCTGGAGACGGGCGGCGGCTCCATCGTCAACATGGCGTCGGTGGCGTCGAGCGTGAAGGCGGTGCCGAACCGTTACGTTTACAGCCTGACCAAGGCGGCGGTCATCGGACTGACCAAGGCGGTCGCCGCCGATTTCATCGGGCGCGGAATCCGCTGCAACGTCGTTTGCCCCGGCACCGTCGAATCCCCGTCGTTGGAGGAGCGCTTGCGCGCGCAGGGCGATTATGCGACCACCCGCGCCGCCTTCGTCGCCCGCCAGCCCATCGGACGGTTGGGAAAGCCGGAGGAAATCGCCGAACTGGTGGTCTATCTTTCTTCCGACGCGGCGGGCTACACCACCGGGGCGGTCCATGTGATCGACGGCGGTTGGGCGGCTTGACACTGTTTCACATGCACGGGGAACACCGATGAAACTGCTTCGTTACGGCCCGGTCGGCCAGGAAAAACCCGGTCTGCTCGATTCCGAGGGCCGCATCCGCGACCTGTCCGCCCAGATCCCCGACATCGCGGGCGCGGTTCTGTCGCCCGAGGGGCTGGACGCGCTGCGCGCGCTGGATCCGGCGTCGCTGCCGTTGGTGGCGGGCGATCCGCGTCTGGGGCCGTGCGTCGCCGGAACCGGAAAGTTCATCTGCATCGGCCTGAACTACTCCGACCACGCGGCGGAAACCGGGGCGACGGTGCCGCCGGAGCCGATCATCTTCATGAAGGCGACCAGCGCCATCACCGGCCCGAACGACGTCATCGAAATCCCGCGCGGCTCGCTCAAGACCGATTGGGAGGTCGAGTTGGGCGTCGTCATCGGCAAGACGGCGAAATACGTGTCCGAAGAGGACGCGATGGAGCATGTCGCCGGTTACTGCGTCATCAACGACGTGTCGGAACGCGCCTTCCAGACCGAACATCACGGCCAATGGACCAAGGGCAAATCGGCGGACAGCTTCGGCCCGACCGGCCCCTGGCTGGTGACGCGCGACGAGGTCGCCGACCCGCAGGCCCTGCCGATGTGGTTGGAGGTCAACGGCCACCGTTACCAGAACGGCAGCACGGCGACGATGGTCTATGGCGTGCGTTTCCTGGTGTCCTATCTGTCGCGCTTCATGTCGCTGCGCCCCGGCGACATCATTTCGACCGGCACGCCGCCGGGCGTCGGCATGGGGCAAAAGCCGCCGACCTACCTGAAGGCGGGCGACGTGGTGACGCTGGGCATCGACGGGCTGGGCAGCCAGCGCCAGATCACCGTGCAGGGCTGACCCGGCGATGAGCCAAACCGGAATCGACATTCTGCTCACCGCGCCCATGCCCCCCGGCGTGGCCGAGGATCTGGCGGAACGCTTCATCGTCCATGGGCCGGAGGTGGTCGGGTCCCCCGGCTTCGCCGAACTGGCGCCGCGCATCCGGGGTTTGGCGGCGCGTCCGCCGGTTCCGGTGACGGCGGCGCTGCTGGCGGCGCTGCCCAATCTGGAGATTCTGTCCTCCTACAGCGCCGGGTTGGACTATGTCGATCTGGGGGAGGCGCGGCGGCGCGGGCTGGTTATCGCCAACACGTCGGCGGCGCTGACCGACGACGTCGCCGACACGGCCATCGCGCTGATTCTGGCGACGGTGCGCCGCTTCTCGGCGGCGGAACGCTTCGTCCGGGCCGGGGCCTGGGCGGAGGGGGCCTTTCCGCTGTCGCGCAGTTTGGCCGGGCGGCGGTTGGGAATCATTGGGCTGGGGCACATCGGGGCGGCCATCGCCACGCGGGCGGCGGCGTTCGGCCTGTCGGTCGCCTATCACGGGCCACGGGAAAAGGCGGCCTTTCCCTATCCCTTCCACCCGACGGCGGAGGGGTTGGCGGCGGCGTCCGACCTTCTGGCGGTCTGTTGTCCGGGCGGGCCGGAGACTCGCCATCTGGTGAACGCGGCGGTTTTGCGCGTGTTGGGGCCGGGGGGCGTCGTCGTGAATGTGGCGCGCGGCAGCGTGGTGGACGAGGACGCGCTGTTGGCGGCGCTGGCCGACGGGACCATCGCCGGGGCCGGGCTGGACGTGTGCGAGCATGAACCGACGCCGCGCCCGGAATTGATCGGTCATCCCGACATCGTGCTGTTGCCCCATGTCGGTTCGGCGACGGAAGAGACGCGGGCGCGCATGGCGCGGATGATGCGCGACGCGCTGGCGACTCATTTTGCAGGCAAGGAAAGCGTTTGAAAATGACGAGCATCGCGGCCATCGGTGAGTGCATGGTGGAGATCCGGCGGACCGGCGACGGAACCGCCCGCTTCGGCTTCGGCGGCGACACGCTGAATTGCGCGCTGTATCTGGCCCGGTTGGGCGTGGCGGTCGATTACGTGACGCTGCTGGGCGACGATCCCTACAGCGCCGACATGCTGGCGGCCTGGGCGGCGGAGGGCGTCGGCACGGGCCGCGTCGCCCGTCTGCCGGGGCGGATGCCCGGCCTGTACGTCATCGAAACCGACGCGAAGGGCGAACGCTCCTTCTTCTATTGGCGCGACCGCGCCCCGGCGCGCGAGCTGTTCACCCACCCCGACGCGGCGCCCCTGGTGGACGCCTTGCCCGGTTACAGCCTGCTGATGCTGTCCGGCATTTCCCTGTCGCTGTACGGCGAGGAGGGGCGGGCGCGTCTGCACGCGGCGCTGGACCGCGCGCGCGCCGCCGGGGCCAAGGTGGCGTTCGACACCAACCTGCGCCCGCGCGGTTGGCCCAGCCTGGACGCCGCCCGCGACGCCTACGCCGCGCTCGCCGGGCGGGTGGACATCGTGCTGTCGGGGGTGGAGGACGAGGCTCTCCTGTTCGGCGCCGAAGCGCTCACGGCCATCATCGACCGCTGGCGCGCGGCGGGCGCCAGCGAAATCATCGTGAAGAACGGCGGCGACGGCTGTCTGGTGTGGGAGCAGGGCGGCGCGGTTGACGAGGTTCCGGCGACGCGGGTGGCGCGGGTGGTGGACACGACGGCGGCGGGCGACAGCTTTTGCGCGGGCTATCTGGCGGCGCGGCAGGCGGGCCGAAGCATCGCCGAAGCGGCGCGATTGGGCCATCGGCTGGCCGGAATCGTCATCGGCCATCCCGGCGCCATCGTTCCGGCGGAGGCGACGGCGGCGGTCGTCGCGGAACTGCGGGGGGCGGCATGACGGCGGCGGATGACGCCTCCGCCTCCGGCCCGGCTCTGAACGGGCCGCGCCGCCGCGCGCCCAAACCGGCGGCGGCGGCCCGCGAGCGTGGCTTGACCGCAGCCCAGCAGGTCTACCAGCAGCTCCGCGCCGAAATTCTGGGTTTGCACCGCAAGCCGGGCGAACCGATCAGCGAAAAGGACCTGGCCCAGGCCCATGGCGTCAGCCGCACCCCGGTGCGCGAGGCTGTGCTGAAGCTGGCCTCGGAACGCTTGATCGAGGTGTTTCCGCAATCCGGCACCTTCGTCGCCCGCATCCCGCTGTCCGATCTGCCGGAAACCATCGTCATCCGCTCCGCGTTGGAAGAGGCCAGCGTGCGTCACGCCGCCGAACGGGCGACGGCGGATCAGGTCGCGCGCCTGTCGGCGATCATCGACCGGCAACGCGCCATGGCGGCGGCGGGCGACCGCGAGGGCTTCCATCTGGCCGACGAGGATTTCCACGCGGCCTTGTCCGAGGCCGCCGGGCTGCCCGGCGTCTGGACGTTGATCCAACAGGTCAAGGTGCAGATCGACCGTTACCGCCGTCTGACCCTGCCCGAACCGGGCCGCATGGAACGGGTGATCGGCGAGCACGCGGCGGTGGTCGCCGCCATCGCCGCCCATGACGGCGACGGCGCGGCCCGCGCGATCAAGCATCATCTGGAAAAGCTGCGCGAGGGCATCGACGCTTTCCGCATCGAGGAGCCGGACTGTTTCATCGACGACCGTCCGCCGCGCGGGCCGACCTGAATCCTTCACTGCGACGGAGCGTTTTTAAAACGAAAAGGCGGTTTCTTTTCAGGGGTTGGATCGCATGCGGGCTGGCGTCGCGGGGCGCCGGTCTTGTCCGTGTTGGCCAATACCCCCAATTGCGGCGTTCCTATAGGTCAACTTGTCTGCTAACATGATCTGTAGGATGGTCGCGGGCAGGTGTTGGGAATGGCGAAGATGGCCGGTTTGACGTTGCAGCCCAAGCGCAAGGAGCGGCTGGGCGATCAGCTTTATGGGCAAATCCTGGAGCAGATCGTGTCCGGCGCGCTGAAAGAGGGCGACAAGCTGCCGTCGGAAAAAGAACTGTGCCTGATGTTCGAGGTTTCGCGCCCCGTGGTGCGCGAGGCGATGATGCTGTTGCAGGCCGATGGTCTGGTCGTCGCCCGCCAGGGATCGGGCACCTATGTGCAGCGCCGCCCGCCGCAGGGCTTGATCGCCATCGCCGGGGCGTCCGACATCGCCGGAATCCTGCGCTGTTATGAGTTGCGCGTGCCGTTGGAAGGGGAGGCGGCGGCGCTCGCCGCCAAACGCCGCTCGTCGGAACAGCTTGGCCAGATCAAGGCGGCGCTCGACGATCTGGGCCGGGTGGTCGAGGCCCGCGCGTCGGCCAGCGCCGCCGACTTCGCTTTTCACCGGGCGGTGGCGGAGGCCAGTTGCAACGAGATGTTCGTCTCGATCCTGGAATCTCTGCACGCCGCCATTGAAAACTCCATGGCGGTGGCGCTGAACATCACGCGCGAAGGCTCCGACCAGCGCATCCGCCGCGTTCTGGACGAGCACAGCCGGATTTACGAGGCCATCGCCATGGGCGACGCCGACGCCGCCAACCTCGCCATGCGCTACCACATCAACCGCGCCCGCCAGCGCATCACCGACCAACACCAGGATGTGTGAGCGGCGGCGCGCATCGCCGCCGCCACGACATCACGCCGACCGGACCTGACGCAGGAAGCGGTCGATCTGCTGCAACAACCGCGACGTTTCGTTCGACACCTGTCCGGCGACCGACAGCACGGCCTGCGCCGATTGGCCGGTCTGTCCGGCGGCGGTGCGGACTTGCCCGATGTTTTCCGACGCCTGCGCCGTGCCGCCCGCCGCCTGTTGCACGTTGCGGGCGATTTCCGCCGTGGCGGCTCCCTGCTCCTCGACTGCGGCGGCGATGCCGGTGGCGATGTCGTTCAGCCGGGCGATGGTGGCGCCAATCGTGCGGATGGCGCCGACCGCTTCGTTGGTGGCGGTCTGCATCGCGCCGACTTGCCCGGCGATTTGGTCGGTCGCCTTGGCGGTCTGGCTGGCGAGTTGTTTGACCTCTGACGCCACGACGGCGAAGCCCTTGCCCGCTTCCCCGGCGCGGGCCGCCTCAATGGTGGCGTTGAGCGCCAACAGGTTGGTTTGTCCGGCGATGTCGGTGATGAGATCCAGCACGGCGCCAATCCGGGTGGCGGCGTCGTTCAGGCTGCGCATGGTGGCGTCGGTGCGTTGGGCGTCCTGCGCCGCCTGCCCGGTGATCGTCGCCGATTCCGTCACCTGCCGGGAAATCTCGCTGATGGACAACGACAGTTGATGCGCCGCCGAGGCCGCGCTGTCCACGTTGCTGGACGCCTGTTGCGCCGCCGCCGCCGCGCTGCCTGCCTGACGCGACGTGTCTTCGGCGGTCTCCACCATGGTGGAGGCGGTTTCGTGCATTTGGGTGGCGGCGGCGGACACGGTTTCCACCACGATCTTGACGCCGCTTTCAAATTGATCGGCGATGGTCAGCATGGCTTGCCGTCGTTCGCCCGCCGCCCGCGTCCGCTCGCTTTCAGCTTCGGCACGGGTGTGTTCGACCTCGCGCGCGGTGTCGCGGAAGATTCGCAGGGCCGCGCCCATTTCGGCGATCTCGTCGCGTCCGTCCAGCGCGATGTCGGTGTCGAGATCGCCCGCCGCGATGCGCCGCATCCCGCTTTTCAGCGTCATCAAACGACGGACCACGCTGCGCCCGACATACAGCCAGACGACGAGAATCGACACGATGACGCTGAGCACGCTGACGGCGATCTGGGTCAAACGGCTGTTGTCGAGCATCCGTCCGGTGGCGCCGCTGGCCGCCGTGATGCCGCTTTCCTGATTCTGCACCATGGTGGCGATGCTGTTGGCCATCCGTTCGGTCAGGGCGTGGTTGCTGTCCAGCAGGGCCAAGGACTGGCTTTGGATCGCCAACTCCTTGCGGCGCGAATCAATCAGCGCGTTGTCGCCAATGGCTATGGCTTGCAACGCTTTGGCTTGGGCGTTGATGGCGGCGGCCAGCTTTTCCGGCAGCAGGGCGGCGGCGCTGTCGAGATTGGCGAAGACCAGCCCCAACCGGGTTTCAATGATGCTCAGGCGTTGTTCGTCGTTGGTTCCTGCGGATTCCAGCAGCATGTTGCGGGCGCTGGTCGCCTCCTCGATCACGCCCATCAGCGGTTTGGCCCGCTTGCTGACGTCGATCAAGGTGTCAGCGGCGCGGCGCAACTCGTCCGTGGAGGAATCGGCGTCGGCCAACGTCTCGCGCGCTTGATCCTCCTCGTTGGCCATCACGGTCCGCCAGGGGGCGGTGAATTTCTGGATCTGGTTGTCGGCCTCCAGCATTTTGGGCAGCAGAGCGGTCCGCTGCCCGGCGTAACGCACCCGTTCGGCGGCGGCGGAGTCAAGTTGGACCAGATTGCTCAACAGGGCCTTTGACGCCTCTTCGATGGCGGCGAGCTGTTCGCCGCCCGCTCCGCCGGCGCGCAGACGGTCCAGACGGTTGGCGAATTCCTGACGGGCTTGCTGAATGCGGGCGGAGACCTCTTCGCGCGTCTTGACGTCGCTGGCCGACGACAGGGCGGGGGCCAACGCGACCAGCCGTTCGGCTTGCTGGGCGACGGACATGCCCTCTTTCATGGCGGGAACCGCCTGTCCGACGATGACGTCAATGGTCGTCCGCACGTTGGCGTAACCGGCCAACGCCACCGCCGCCGCGATCAGCGTGCCCGACAGCACCACGCCGATGGCGATCATCAACTTGCCCCGCAGCCCGGAATACCACGGGCCATGGTTCTCGTCGGTGGGCGTGGGGGTGGGGTTTCCCGGAGTCGCAATCGTCTGAGCCACAGCCATCGTCGCCTTGTTTGACATCTCGTTCGCCCCATCGTCAGCGTGCCGCCATACGGTCCCTGAATCGTTCAGTCGCCGCACAAAGTCATCTTACCACTTGACCACTTGCGCGCAACGCGGCTAGAGTGGTTTTTAGCGGGATCAATCAATGGCGGGCCAAACAAATCATAAGCGGAATCAACGAAAGGCAACGCTGCGAACGCAGAGGTTGCCAGGCCGATCCGCATCAATCGGGCGCCAAGGAACAGGTATAATCCCGTCGACGTTATGAATGCGTAAATTGTCGCAAGAATGAAATAAGGAGAATCCACAAGCGATCCCGACGAGAGGCAGGAATCGGTGGTGGTTGTCTAAAATTTCCAGGTCAGTTGTCTGACAGAACCCGCATACGGTTCTGAACGGATTACGGGTTTTCCCCAATTCATTCGATTTTGTTGATGGACAGAGCATCGGCGCGCAGGCGGCGCCGCGCCGCGTCCCAGCCTTATCCAAAACCCACACACCAAACGCGAACGCGGCCTTGCCGCCGCGCGCGAACAACAACGGAGGAGACGTTGATGTCCGGGTTGCTTCGTTCACTGGCCGTCGCGGCGGCGCTCACCTTTGGCGCGACGGTCGCCCTGACCGCGCCCATGTCCGCTCAGGCGCGCGATTTCCGCTCCGCCGACGTTCACCCCGCCGACTATCCGACCGTTGAGGCGGTCAAGCACATGGGGCGCGAACTCGCCGAAAAAACCAACGGCAAGATGAACATCCGGGTGTTCCCCTCGGGCGCTTTGGGCTCGGAAAAGGACACCATCGAGCAGTTGAAGCTTGGCGGCCTCGACATGATGCGGATCAACGCCGGCGCCTTGAACAGCGTTGTGCCGGAAACCATCGTCACCGTGCTGCCCTTCATCTTCCGCGACACCGCCCACATGCGCAGCGTGCTGGACGGCCCCATCGGCGACGACATTCTGAAGGCGATGGAAGCGCAGGGGCTGATTGGGCTGGCCTTTTACGACAGCGGATCGCGGTCCTTCTACACCGCCAAAAAGCCGATCACCTCGCTGGCCGATTTCAAGGGTTTGAAAATCCGCGTGCAGCCTTCGGAACTCTTCGTCGGCATGATTAACGCGTTGGGGGCCAACCCGACGCCGATGCCCTATGGCGAGGTCTACACCGCGCTGAAGACCGGCATCGTCGATGGCGCCGAAAACAACTGGCCGAGCTATGAATCCTCGCGCCACTTCGAGGCGGCCCGCTATTACAGCCTGACCGAACATTCGCTGGCCCCGGAAGTGCTCGTCTTCTCCAAGGTCATCTGGGACAAGCTGTCCAAGGACGATCAAGCGCTGATCCGCAAGGCGGCCAAGGACTCCGTTCCCTTCATGCGCAAGCTGTGGGACGACCGCGAAATCAGTTCCCGCAAGATGGTGGAGGCGGGCGGCGCCCAGATCACCACCATCGCCAACAAGCAGGAACTGATCGACGCGATGAAGCCGGTCTACGAGAAGTTCGCCAACACCCCGGCCCTGCAAAGCCTCGTCACCCGCATTCAACAGAGCAAGTAACGTTTAAGGCCGCTTCGGACGGCGGGCGTTCCGCAACGCCCGCCGTCCGCCCCGGCTCCTGGGAGCAACCATGATGCAAGATTGCTTGGTGGACGACGGCGCGCGCGCGCAGCCCCGGCGGCTTCTGACATCGGTGAACATAGTGTTGGCGCGGATCAGCACCGTGATCGCGGTCACGGGGTTGATGAGCATCGTCGGCATCGTTTTTTATGAAGTTGTCGGACGTTACGTCTTCAATCAGACGCCGACCTGGGCGGAAAGTCTGGCTCTGGTTCTGGTGCTGTACGTGACGATGCTGGGCGCGGCGGTGGCCGTGCGCGACGCCGGGCACATCGGCATGGATTCGGTGGTCGTGCTGCTGCCGCCGCACGTCCAGCGCTGGTTCGAGATCGTCATCCATATCCTGGTCGCCGGGTTCGGCGCCGCGATGGCCTACAACGGCGGGATCCTCGGCATGTCGGTGTCGTCCTATTTGATCCCCAATCTGGGCCTGCCGGAAATCACGCGCTACATCCCGCTCAGCCTGTCCGGTTGCCTGATCGTTCTGTTCTCCGTCGAGCATATGCTCGCCCTGCTGCTCCATGAAGAGGTCGAGCCGACATGGAACTGATCGTTCTTTCCGCCACATTCTTCGGTCTGCTGATTCTGGGCGTTCCCGTCGCCTTCGCCATCGGCCTCTCGTCGCTCTTCACGATTATGTACGAAGGCCTGCCCAGCGCCGTCATCTTCCAACAGATGACCTCGGGCATGAACATCTTCTCCTTCCTGGCCATTCCCTTCTTCGTCTTCTCCGGCGAGTTGATGCTGCATGGCGGCATCGCCGACAAGATCGTGACGCTGGCCCGCAACATGGTCGGCCACATCCGGGGCGGGCTGGGCATGGCGAACGTCGTCGCCTGCACGCTGTTTGGCGGCGTGTCGGGTTCGCCGGTGGCCGACGTGTCGGCGATGGGGTCGGTGATGATCCCGATGATGAAGCGCGAGGGGTATCACGCCGATTACGCCGTCAACGTGACGACGCACGCCGCGTTGGTCGGGGCGCTGATGCCGACCAGCCACAACATGATCCTTTATTCGCTGGCGGCGGGCGGCAAGGTGTCGATCGGCTCGTTGATCGCCGCCGGGCTGATGCCGGTGGTGGTGATGACCGTCTGCATGCTGGCGGCGGCCTATTTCGTGGCGGTGAAGCGCGGCTATCCGGCGGGAAGCTTTCCTGGTTGGCCAGCGGTGTTCCAATCCTTCCTGCACGCCCTGCCGGGCCTGTTCGTCGTGGCGATCATCCTGGGCGGCATTCTGCTGGGCATCTTCACGGCGACCGAAGGCGCGTCGGTGGCGGTGGTCTATTCGCTGGGCCTGACCGTCTTCGCCTACAAGACGCTGACCTGGCCGAAATTCGTCATGGCGACGATGAAGGCGGTGAAGACCACCGGCGTGGTGCTGCTGTTGATCGGCGTCTCCACCATGTTTCAGTATCTGATGGCGCTGTACGAGGTGGCCGATCTGACCGGCGAGATGATGGCGGGCATTTCGTCCAACCCCTGGGTCATCTTCCTGCTCATCAACGTCATCCTGTTCGTGCTGGGCACCTTCATGGACATGGCGAGCACGATCCTGATCTGCACGCCGATCTTCCTGCCCATCGCCCAGCAATACGGCATGGATCCGGTCCAGTTCGGGATGGTGATGCTCATCAACTGCGCGCTGGGTCTGAACACCCCGCCGGTTGGCACCACGCAATTCGTCGGCTGCGCCATTGGCGGAATATCGGTGGGCGAGGTGATGAAAACCATCATGCCCTTCTACGCGGCGCTGATCCTGGCGCTGGGGCTTGTCACCTACATGCCGGCCTTTTCCATGTGGCTGCCGCGCTTGTTGCTCCATTGAGGCTGTTGGTTCTCTGAGCGTGCGTTCCTTCCACTCACGGCCCGGCGCATGTGTTGTCATGCGGCGGGCCTTCTTTCATCGGATCTTTCACAAGGGCATGAATTGATGAAGATTTTGGCCGATGCGGCGCATGAGACGCCAATCATCACGCCCGAAGGCGCCGAGCGCCGCGTGTTGAGCCATGGCGCCGGCTTGATGCTGGTCGAATTCACCTTCAAGGCGGGCATCGTCGCGCCGATGCACAGCCACCCGCATGAGCAGGTTGGTTACGTGGTGTCGGGCGCGTTGGAACTGACCATGGAGGGCCATGGCGCCCAGCGTTTGGGGCCGGGGGCCAGCTATTACGTGCCGCCCGGCACGATGCACGGCGTGACGATTTTGGAGCCGACCGTGCTGGTTGACGCCTTCACGCCGGTTCGGGAGGATTTCTTGGCGTGACCGTGGCGGGGAAGTCTTGCCCGCAAACGGCCTGCCAGGCGGATGGCGCGCGCCCTTCCGAGGGGCGCGAGATCGCCGTCAGAAATCCAGCGGCGCGTTGTCGACAACCTCTTTCATCACGAAAAATGTCCGAGTCTGGCGGACCCCCGGCAGCGCGATCAACTGTTCGCCGTGGATCCGGTTGAAGTCGGTCATGTCGCCGACGCGAATTTTCAGGAAATAATCGAAATCCCCGGCCACGAGATGGCAATCGAGGATAAAGGGCAAGCTGGCGACCGCCCTTTCAAAGGTGGAGAAACTCTCGGGCGTTGAACGATCCAGAACGACGCCGACCATCACCAAGGCGCCGCGCGCGACCTTTTGGGGGGCGACCATCGCCCGGACCTTGGTGATGTACCCTTCATCGAACAGGCGCTGGGTTCGGCGATGGCAGGTCGCCGGGCTGACGTCGACCATTTGCGCCAATTCAGCGTTGGTGAGTCGCCCGTTGCCCTGAAGCAAGCGGAGGATTTTCAGGTCGGTGCGGTCAATCCCCAAATCCATGGAACAGTCTTTCAGGGAAATTCAAAAAATCGGAAGATCGCGCGCATTTTAACCAAAAAATCTGTTCAGCAAAGAAATTTATGGGGCGTCTTTGAGAGCACCTTTCATGGGATGGGTGATAGCGTTTTCCATGTTGAAACCCTTTGTGGAAAGGCGCTCTTCATGCTTTCAAAATTCACGCGTTATCCTTTGACCTTTGGCCCGACACACATTGAAAAGCTGGATCGGCTGAGCGCCCATCTTGGGGGAAAGGTTGATCTTTACGCCAAGCGTGAGGATTGCAATTCTGGCTTGGCCTATGGCGGCAACAAGCTGCGCAAGTTGGAATACATCATCCCGGACGCCATCGCGTCTGGGGCGGACACGCTGGTGTCGATTGGCGGCGTTCAATCCAACCACACCCGCATGGTGGCGGCGGTGGCGGCGAAGATCGGCATGAAGTGCCGTTTGGTGCAAGAAAGTTGGGTGCCGCACGAGGACGCCGTCTATGACCGCGTCGGCAATATTTTGCTGAGCCGCGTGATGGGGGCCGACGTGCGGATGGTCGATGAAGGATTCGACATCGGCATTCGCCAAAGTTGGGAGGACGCGATCGCCGACGTCAAGGCGAAGGGCGGCACGCCCTATCCAATTCCAGCAGGCGCGTCGGTCCATAAATTCGGTGGGCTTGGTTATGTTGGCTTTGCGGAAGAGGTGCGCGCGCAAGAGCGGGAACTGGGCTTCGCCTTTGACTATATCGTTGTCTGCACCGTCACCGGCTCGACCCACGCCGGGATGTTGGTTGGTTTCGCCAAAGATGGGCGCGCGCGCAAGGTCATCGGCATTGACGCCTCGTTCACCCCAATCCAGACCAAGGCGCAGGTGTTGGAGATTGCGCGAAACACCGCCGCGTTGGTGGAGTTGGGGCAGGAGTTGAGCGCTGACGACGTGGTGTTGGTCGAGGATTACGCCTATCCGGTCTATGGCGTGCCGTCGGCGGAAACCAAAGACGCGATTCGCCTCTGCGCCCGTCTGGAAGGGATGATTACTGACCCTGTTTACGAGGGGAAATCAATGCAGGGCATGATTGATCTGGTGAAAAAGGGTTATTTTCCAGAGGGATCGAAGGTGCTCTACGCCCATCTCGGCGGGGCGCCGGCGTTGAACGGTTACGCTTACGCCTTCCGCAACGGCTGACCGCCATGAGCGCGGTGGTTTTGTGCGAATCCCCGGCGGGCACGGCGGGCGCGCGATCCTGGCTGTTGGCGCGCGTCGCTCTGATGACGATGACCGGAGAGGCGGTTCTGCTGTTCGCGGGCTCTGGGCGGGGGGAGTCAGACAAGGCGGTTGTGGACGTCGTCGCCACGCGCTTTTCCAGTGTGGATCGGGCCGTCGCGGTGGTGGCCGCTTGGCGGAAAGAGGAGGATTTTCCAAAAGCCGTCTCGCTTCGGGTGATGCGGATTGACGAGGTTCAGGGGGGTGATCCGTTGATTCCCATGTTTCCGTGACGACGGTTGCTTTCATCAGAAGCGGGCGCTCGGGCGATCACGGCTGGGCGCCCGCTTCGGCCTTGCCGACGCCGCTTTCAATCTGTTATTTTGTCTGACAAAAATTATGAGCGCGCGAACGGATTTTGCTATAATTGCATATTAATCGAATGCTTTGTGGCTGAAATTGGTTTTGTTCGGTGGCTTGGAAAGACAAGACATCAGATGTCTTGTCAGAGAAAGCGACCGTGGAGCGCTGATGGACCATGCGTCCAAAGCGGAAACGCCGTTGTTGGAGAGACTGCATGAACTCGCCCGTCGCGCTTGACCCCGCCGCGTTTCGTGGGGAAATCGACGGAGCGGCGACCGCGTTGTGGACCTTGACCGGCGACGGCGGCGTCACCGTCAGCTTGTGTGATTTTGGGGCGCGGATCGTCCAGATCTTGGCCCCGGATCGGCATGGCCGGTTGGGCGACGTGGTGTTGGGCTATGACAGCATCGCCGCGATCCAGGGCGGACAGCCGTCGATGGGGGCCTTCATCGGGCGGTTCGCCAACCGCATCGCGCAGGGCCGCTTCACGCTGGACGGGGTGGAGCGCCGATTGCTCCGAAACGGCGGCGCGCATCATCTGCATGGCGGGTTGAAAGGCAGCCGATTCCGGGTGTTCGACGCCGAACGCCTGGCGCCCGGCGCCGTCCGCATGAGCTTGACCTACGCCGATGGCGAAGAAGGTTATCCGGGGGAACTGCGCTCCTCGGTTCTGTACCGGCTCGACGGCGACACGCTGCGGTTGGAGTATGAGGCGACCACCGACCGCCGCACCGTGGTGAACTTCACGGGTCATGCCTTTTTCAATCTGGCGGGGCAGGGGGCGATTCTCAACCATCGGCTGACGATGAACGCGCGATCTTTCCTGCCCATCGACCCAACCGCCATTCCCACGGGTGAGATTCGCGCCGTCGCCGGAACGCCGTTCGACTTTACGCGCCCTCATCCCATCGGCGCGCGCATTGACGCGGACGATGAACAGCTTCGCCATGCCGATGGCTACGACCACACGCTGGTCATCGACAAGGCGCCGGGCGTATTCGGTTTGGTGGCGGTGGTCGAGGATCCGGAGTCGGGCCGTGCGCTGGAGGTGACGAGCACGGAGCCTGGCGCCCAGCTCTATTCCGGCAACGCGTTGACCGGCGCTGTTCCGCGCGATCTGGGAAAGGGGGGCGTGGCGTTCCAACGGCGCGGCGGCTTCTGCATCGAACCGCAAGCTTTTCCCGACGCCCCCAATCACCCGAATTTCCCGTCCACGGTTCTGGAACCCGGCGTGATTTTCCGGGGCGTCATCGCCTACCGTTTCACGGCGCAGGCATAAGGCGGCAACGTTGCCTTGAATCCGACCGACCGTTGCCCAAAGCACGCGAGGCGCGTTCTTAAGTCATTCAATCGCGGTTAATAAATTAGGGCTTTTCCAGTAATGATCTGTTGGTCACACTGGAGTATGGTTGGTAAGACAACCAATTAGAGGGCGTCAAGCAGCCGCGCGGCGACGCGTCGGGTGATTGGAGCAACTCCATAATTATTGTCATAAATACGACACACAGGCGGCAAGCCTGGGCAAACAAAGCGGCGCCGGGAGGAAATGCACACGATGACCATCGACACCCACTCTGTTTTGTCCTCATCCACGCCCAGACAAGGCCGCCGCTTTGGCGTGCGGGCCAAGCTGCTGATGGCGTTCGCCGGGATGGCGGGCATGACGGTCGCCGCCAGTCTTGTCGGTTTGACGTCTTTTACAGCGGTGGAAGGGCCGCTGACCCGAATCGTCGGCACCAGCTTGCCGGAAATGGAGCTGGCCAAACGCCTGTCGGGCGAAAGCAGCGGCATCGCCGCCGCCGCTCCGACGTTGGACGCCGCCGAAAATCAGACCGCGCGGGAAACCGTGTTTGGCGAGATCATGGGGCGCGGCAAGGGGCTGGTGGCGCTGGTCGATGAACTGGCCGCCCGTCGCCCGAACGACCCGCAACTGCCCGACGTCCGCGCCAAGACCAACGCGCTGATCGCCACGCTGGACGCGGAAAACAAGGCGGTGAGCCAGCGGTTGGCCGTGCGCGCCAAGCGCGAGGAAACGGTTGTCGCGCTGTCCACCGCCTATGATGATTTCCTGGTCGCGTTGGCCCCGCTCACCGAACGGGCGGGCGTCAAGCTGCGCGCCAAGGGCGAGGAGTTGGACGCCAGCACCGAAAAGGACATGGACGGGCTGACCGACGCCGTCCGCTCGCTCATCAGCCTGTATGAGCTGCGCGGCGACATCGGTTTGGCCTCGGAATCCATGGTGCGGGCGGGAACCGCCACCACGGCGATGGCCGTCACCACCCACCAGCAAGCCTATCTGGAGGCCGCCGCCCGTCTGGTCAGCGCCACCGCCCAGGTTGGCAGCCGGTTGAGCAAGACCACCTCCGACGCGCTCGACGAATTTTTCCTGCTTGGCGACGGCGACGACGGCATCTTTGATTTGCGCCGCAAGGCGCTGGAAACCCCAGACGCCCAGCGCGCGCCGATTCTGGCCCGCATTGTCGAGCGGCTGGCCGAAGCGCAGATGCAGCAAAGCGTCCTGGTTGGGCAGTTGGAAGCGCCCTTGATGCGGTTGAAGGCGGAAATCCGTCTGTCCGCCGTCAACATCCGCTCGCAAACCCGCGATTCCATGCAGGAGCTGCTGGGCGACGGTTTGGCGCGCTTCCGCACCTATCTGGAGCTGTCCACCCAGGGCAACGCCCTGACCAGCGCGTTGAACGAGGCGGCGCAGGCCCCCAACGGCGCGCGCCTGCGCGTTCTGCTGTCACGCTACGCCGCCGCCGTGAAGGCGCTGGACGAGAAAATCAAATTCCTGAGCCAGGGCGGCGACGACGGCCTGCCCAAGCTGGCCAAGGCGGCGGAAAAGCTGGCCTCCTTCGGCAAGGGCGAGAGCAGCCTGTTCGAGCTGCGGCGGGCGGAGTTGAGCGCCATCAGCGACAACGAAGGCGTGCTGAACGAAAATCGCCAATTGGCTCAGCAATTCGCCATCACCGTGGATCGGCAGATCGCGGCGATGAAGGCCGAAGCCGATTTGGCCGCCACCGACGCCCTGCGCTCTATCGACGCCGGTCGGATGGTGCTGATCCTGTTCGCGGTGGCCAGCCTGGTCATCGCCGCCGCCTTGGCCTGGTTCGTGGTTGGCCGCACCATCGTCGCCCGCATCAGCCAATTGTCGGACGCCATGCGCGCCATCGCGGGCGGCAATCTGGACGCGGCGATTCCGCAGGCCGGTTCGGACGAGATCGGCGACATGGCCCAGGCGTTGGTCGTTTTCCGCGACACCGCCACCCGCGCCAACGAGGCCGCCGCCCAGGCCGAGGAGGAGCGCAACCGCGCCTCGCAAGAGCGCCGCCGCGCCCGCATCGAAATGGCGGAAAGCTTTGAAAGCAGCGTTCGCGCGGTTCTGCAACGGGTGTCGCACGCCGCCAGCGAAATGCAGGACATGGCCCAGCGGATGAGCCTGAACGCCGAAACCACCACCGGCGAAGCGGCGACCGCCGCCACCACCTCGCAACAGGCGGAGGGCAGCGTCAAGGCGGTGGCCGCCGCCACGGAAGAGCTGTCGGCCTCCATCCAGGAAATCGGCAGTCAGGTCAACACCTCCAGCCGCATCGCCCGCAAGGCGGTGGACGACGCCACCCGCACCGACCGCACGGTGGAAGGGCTGTCGCACACCGCCAACAAGATTGGCGAGGTGGTGCAGCTCATCAACGACATCGCCAGCCAAACCAATCTGTTGGCTCTGAACGCGACCATTGAGGCGGCGCGGGCTGGGGAAGCGGGCAAGGGCTTCGCCGTCGTGGCGTCGGAGGTCAAGAGTCTGGCCAACCAGACGGCCAAGGCGACCGAGGAAATCTCCGGCCAGATCACCGCGATGCAGGCGGTGACGCAGGAAACGGTGGACGCCATCCGCTCCATCGCCAGCACGATCCGCGAGATCAACGAGATCGCCACCAACGTGGCGGCCGCCGTCGATCAGCAGAGCGCCGCCACCCGCGAGATCGCCCGCAACGTGGTGGAGGCCGCCGACGGCACCCAGCATGTCCGCCGCAACATCGATTCGGTGGCGCGCGCCGCCGCTGAATCGGGTGAATCGGCGCACCGTGTGCTCGCCGCGTCCTCGACGGTGACGGAGGAGGTGCGGTCGCTCGGCTCGCAGGTCAACACGCTGGTGGATCGGATGCGGGCGGGCTGACCCGCGACAAAAGACGGACAGGGCAGGGGGCGGCGTCAGCTTGGCGTCGCTCCGGCTCCGTGCAACAGCTTGCGCATTCGCCGCGCGCCCAACCACACCGTGGCCAGGATCGGCAGCACCAGCGCGCCGGTGACGTGGTGCAATTCATGGGCGAACAGGGTGGCCGACGCCCATTCCGCCAGATGGCCGAGCAGCGAGGCCAGATAATAGGAAATGGCGATCACCGACAGCCCTTCCACCGTTTCCTGAAGCCGCAGTTGCATGGTGGCGCGCCGGTCCATCGAGTGCAGCAAATCGCGGTTTTGCCGTTCCAGCGCGACGTCCACCCGCGTGCGCAACAGCTCCGTCGCCCGCATGATCCGTTGCGACAGGTCGGTCTGCTGGCGGGCCATTGACCGGCAAAACTGCATGGCCGGGGCGAGCCGCCGTTCCATGAACTCGCCAAAGGTCGGCGTGCCTTCGATGCGCTCCTCGCGCAGTTCGGCGATGCGCGATTCGACCAGGGCGTGATAGGCCAAGGTGGCGTTGAAGCGGTAACTGCTGCCCGCGATCATGCCCTCGACGTTGGCGGCCAGTTCGGTCAGATCCTCCAACAGCCCATGCTCGACCTCGCCATGGGGGTTGCCCAGCATGCGGTTGGTCAGCTCCGCCGTGCGGGCTTCCGCCGCCGTCACCTCGGCCACCGAACGGCGGGCCATCGGCAGGGCGAGCAGCGCCATCATGCTGTAGGTTTCGATTTCCAGAATGCGCTGAATCAGCCGCCCGGCCTGCTGTTCGCGCAGCGCCGTGTCCCACAGCAAAAAGCGCGAAAACCCGTCGGGGCCGATGCGGAAATCGCTCCAGATCCGCGCGCCGAGGCCAAGAACCCGCGACCCGGCCACCGGAATGCCGCTGAAACAGCGGCTGTCGGCGTCGGACAGAATGTCGGCGCGGTCGCCCTTGCCGATGGCGACCTGGGCGGCGGCCAGAACGCGGCCCTGCAAGCCCTTCCACCAGCTCATCGGCACGGCTTGAAGCAGCGCGTTGTCGAACGGATGGTCGAACGCGCCGGGCAACAGCAGGGTGAAGCTGGTGAATTCGGTGTGTTGTTCCCACTTCAGCCGCAGATCGCCAAGATCAAGCGTGTGGTGGGCCTGCTTGACCACCGGCGGGTTGACGCCAAGGCAGCGGCAAAAGCTGACCAGCAGGTCGGCCCCGCTCGGGCCGTCCGGCGTGTCGAGCAGCGCGATGTGCAGCAAACGCGCCGGGGCTTCGACCGTCATGAAGGGGCGGGCGTGCATCTCCGCGTTCAACGACCAGCGCAGCGGGTGGCTTTGTTCCCCCGCCGCGTTGGCGGCGCTGTCGGCGGCGGGGCGGCCCGCCGGCAAGGCGATCACCGGGAACCCGACGGCCGATCGCTGCGCACCGTCACCGGCTGCCAGATCATCGCGGCGGCGGGG